>NZ_CAXTBY010000002.1:0-123034 GCF_964242245.1 uncultured Methylobacterium sp.
CCGCGTGCGGGGAGAGGGGACCCGCGCCTCATCCGATCGCGTCGAGAGATGGGTGAATACGGTAGCCCGCGGGGGGAGGGAAGGGACGCTCAAGAGAGTCGGGTCAGGCGATGCTTCCCCGACGGCGACGGGTTTCGGAGGTCGTGCGATGGATGGGGTGCGGATGGGCGCGCGCATGGCAGCCCTGCCGCGCTGCGGCATCGCTCCCCGCTTGGCCGGCGCGGGTGCAGGCTTAGATGACCGCTTCACCCCCAGCCACGCAAAGCACCGCAAAAGCATGTTCCTCGACTGGCTCGAGCGCCGCATCGATACGTTCGCGCCCTTCGACGAGGCGCGGATGCCGCCGAACACCGTGCTGGGCTTTGCCGCCTTCTACCTGCGGCCGATCCGCGGGGCGTTGGCGTGCCTGTTCGTCGTCGCGGTGGTGGCGGGCACGGTGGAGGCCTCCCTCTACCTCCTGATGCGCTGGTTCATCGACCTGCTGAGCACCGCCGACCGCGCGAACGTCCTCGCCGACCATGGCATCGCGATCGGGCTCGCGGTCGCCCTCGTGCTGGTGGTGCGCCCGGTCTCGATCTGGCTGCACGAGCTGCTCTCGAACCAAGTGATCGTGCCGCAATCGACCAACCAGATCCGCTGGCGCACGCACCTCTACACGCTGGGCCATTCGCTCTCGTACTTCCAGGCGGATTTCGCCGGACGGCTCGCCAACCGCGTCGTCCAGGTCGGGCCGGCGGTGCGGGAGCTCGCGGTCGTGTTCATCGACACGCTGCTCTACGTGGCGATCTACGCGATCACCGCCATCGGGCTGTTCGGCTCGATCTCCCTGTGGCTGACCCTGCCGGTGATCGTCTGGGTCGCCGTCTACGCGGGCCTGACGACGTGGTTCGTGCCCCGCGCCCGCTCTCGCTCCCACAGGACGGCCGACACCCGCTCGGCGCTGATCGGGCGCGTCGTCGACAGCTACACCAACATCCTCACGGTCAAGCTCTTCGCCCGCGACCGCGAGGAGCGCGCCGCCGTGCGCGACGCGGTTGACGTCCACACGTCGGCCTACCTGCACCAGTTCCGGCTGGTGACTTCGACGACGACGCTCCTCGGGGTGCTGAACAGCGCCCTGCTGCTCGCGACCGCCGGCGCCTCGCTGCTGCTGTGGCAGCGCGGTGGCATGACCACCGGCGAGGCCTCGGCGGGGCTGGCCCTGGTGCTGCGGCTGATCGCGATGTCGGGCTGGGTGATGCAGACGGTGCGCGGCGTGTTCGAGAACGTCGGCGTGATCCAGGAGAGCATGCAGACCATCGCGCGGCCGCACGGGCTGATCGATGCGCCCGGTGCCGGCACGCTCAAGGTCGCGGGCGGCGACATCCGCTTCGAGAGCGTGGGCTTCCATTACGGGCGCGGCGACGCCAACGTGATCGAGGACCTCAACCTGCACATCCGCGCGGGCGAGAAGGTCGGCCTCGTCGGTGTCAGCGGGGCGGGCAAGACCACGATCACCTCGCTGCTGCTGCGCCTCCACGACGTCGAGAGCGGGCGCATCCTGGTCGACGGGCAGGACATCGCGCGCGTCACGCAGGAATCCTTGCGCGCCGCCATCGCCATGGTGAGCCAGGACACGTCGCTGCTGCACCGCTCGATCCGCGACAACATCGCCTACGGCCGGCCCGACGCAACGCAGGCCGAGATCGCGCGGGCGGCCGAACTCGCCCACGCCGACGGGTTCATCGCCGACCTCGTCGACCACAAGGGCCGGCGCGGCTACGACGCGCAGGTCGGCGAGCGCGGCGTTAAGCTGTCCGGCGGCCAGCGCCAGCGCATCGCCATCGCCCGCGTCATCCTCAAGGACGCCCCGGTGCTGATCCTCGACGAGGCGACCTCGGCTCTCGACAGCCAGGTCGAGGCGGCGATCCAGGAGAGCCTCGACACCCTGATGCAGGGCAAGACCGTGCTCGCCATCGCCCACAGGCTCTCGACCATCGCGGCGCTCGACCGCTTGGTGGTCATCGACGAGGGCCGCATCGTCGAGGAGGGGACGCACGCCGCGCTCATCCGCGGCGGCGGCCTCTACGCGCGGCTGTGGGCGCGGCAATCGGGCGGCTTCCTGCCCGATCGCGTGGCAGGGGAGGGCGGGACCCGCTACGAGGACGCGGCCGAGTAGGCGCCTCAGGGCTCCCACGGCGATCGGTGCTTCGATCCGCAAGCGGTGCTCCTCTCGGACAGTCCGGTCCAACGAAGCACGGATCGCCGTGGGGACCCTCAGGCGGCCCGCACGTCGTCGAGGAAGGCCTGCACCTGCCCGCGCAGAAGCTCGGATTGCCGCGCCAGCGCCTCGGAGGCGGCAAAGACCTGCGCCGCGGTGCTGCCGGTCTCGGACGCCGCCTGCGAGACGATCCCGATGCTCGCCGTGACCGCGCCGGTCCCCAGCGCCGCCTGGGTCACCGCCCCGACGATCTCGCGGACGGCCGCCCCCTGCTGGTCCACCGCGCTCGCGATCGCGGAGGCCACGCCGTTGATGCCGCGGATGGTCTCGGCGCTGCCGCCGATCGCGGAGACCGCCCGGCGCGTCATCTCCTGGATGCCGGCGACTTGGCCCGAGATGTCGCCGGTCGCCTTCGCGGTCTGCTCGGCCAGGGCCTTGACCTCCTGGGCCACCACCGCGAAGCCCCGTCCCGCCTCGCCGGCCCGCGCCGCCTCGATGGTGGCGTTCAAGGCCAGCAGGTTGGTCTGCCCGGCGATGCCGGAGATCAGGCCGACGATGTCCTCGATGCGGGTCGCCGACCGGCTCAGTTCGGCCACGATCGCGGCGGACGCGTCCGTCTCGGCCACGGCGGCCGCGGACCGGCGCAGGGAATGGGCGACCTGACGCCCGATCTCCTCGACCGAGGCGCCGAGTTCCTCGGCCGCGCTCGCCACCGAATCGACGTTGGCGCCGGCCTCCTCGGCGGCGGCGGCGACCGCGCCTGCATGCGCCGTCGTCTCCCGGACCGAGCCGGAGAGGAGGCGCGAGGTCGCCTGCATCTCGGTCGCGGCCGAGGACACCATGTCGACGATGTCGCCGACGGACGCCTCGAAGCCGCGGACCAGGCCGTTCAGCCGCTCGGCCTACCGCAGCTTCGCGAGGTCGTCCGCCGCCTTCTCGGATTCCAGCCGACGCTGCGCGACGAGCCCGTCGCGGAACACCGCCGCGGACCGGGCCATGGCGCCGATCTCGTCGGCCCGGCCGACCGAGGGGACCACGCGGTCGTGCGCGCGCCCGGCCAGCGCCGTCATGGTGTCAGCCAGCGCCCGGATCGGGCGACCGAGATGGCGGCTCAGGGCAAGCGCGAGCCCGATCGCGGCGACCGCGATGGCGCCGAGCACGGCCAGCAGCACCATCAGGGCGCGATCGCAGGCGGCCATGAAGGTCAACGTGTCGAGGGCGACCTCGATCGTCCCGATCGCCTGCCCCGAGTAGTTCCTCAGGGGGCCGGCGAGCACCGCCGCCGGGTGGTCGCCGAGGCTCACCGCCTCCCGGGCGGTCGGGCCCGTGAGGGCGGCCCGATGCGTCGCCGTCGGCAGCACCGTCTTCTCCGCAGACGTCGCGCCCATGGTCTGGATGCCGTCGTCCTGACGCAGGTGCATTGCGATGTCGACGCCGAGCCGGCGCTTCAGGTCGGCGAGGAAGCTCGGGCCGCGCGTCGAGCCCACGCCGACGAGGCAGTCCCCGATCCGCGCCGGGACCGAGGCGAAGAGGCTGATGCCGTCGCGGCCAAGCTGGACCCCCGTCAAGGTTCGGCCCGTCCCGACCGCGTCCTTGATCATGACGCGGCGGCCGGTGAGGATGTCGCCGTATTTGTCGGGCATGTGGAGGCGAGCGAGGTTCGCGCCGGTTGGAAGGGGGAAGCCGATCAGGTCGAGGTTCAGGGCCTTGAGGGTCGGGAAGATCGGCGTGAACGGCGTGAGGATGCCGGCCCGGCCGCCGTGGGCGAAGGCGTCCGCCACGCGCGGGTCGTTGGCGATGGCACCTGCGTCGATGCGCATCGGCAGCGCTTCGACGATGTCCGTCCGGCGCCGCCTTCCCGCCTGGGCAGGCGACACCCACATCGTCATGATCTTGCCCTATCCGGTAGCCATCGGCCGTGCCTCCCGCCTCGAACGGTGCGCGGACGGCTGACGCAGGAACTCTCGGTCAAGAGCTGGCTCTTGGCCACCAACCAACGCCTAGCCAAGACCTCTTGCCGGACGGGCGGTGCTTGGCCGACCACCGCGGCTTCGCCGAGGCGGCGGCGCGGCGGAAGCCGACGGCGCGGATTGAAACGGGAACAGGCTTCATGACGACGATCGGCCTCGCGGCGTCCGCCGCGCGGGCACGGGTGCCGCGCCTTCAGCCCTGGGGCCGGGAGATCCGCGCGACGCTCGCGCTCGCCGCGCCGCTCGTGCTCACCAACCTCGCCCAGCACGGTCTGATCGCCGCCGACACGGTGATGCTCGGGCGCCTCGGCGCGGGGGACCTCGCGGCGGCGACGCTGGCCACAAGCCTGTACTTCATCCTGTTCATCTGCGGCATCGGGCTGACCTCGGCGGTGGCGCCGCTGATCGCCGAGGCGCTGGGCCGCGATCCGCGCGCGACCGACGCGGTCCGCCGCCTCGTGCGGGCCGGGTTCTGGGCGGCAACCCTGGTGTCGATCCCGCTGATGCTCGGGCTTTGGCACACGAAGGCGCTCCTCGACGCGCTCGGCGAACCGCCGGAACTGACGGAGGCCGCCGGCCGCTACATGCGGGCGCTGCAATGGGCGATGTGGCCCGCGCTGCTGTTCATGGTGCTGCGCGGCACGTTTGCCGCCCTGGAACGGCCGGCCTGGCCGCTGGCGGCCAGCCTGCTGGCGCTGCCGGTCAACGTCGGCCTCGCGCTCTGGCTCGCCTTCGAGGGTCCGGGACGGCTCGGGCTCGGCCTCGCGGGCGTCGGCCTCGCGACCACTGCGGCTGCGTCCTTCACCCTTGCCGTGCTGCTGGCGGTGATCCGGTTCGACACGTCGCTGCGGCGCTTCCGGCTGCTGCACCGGGTCTGGCGGTTCGACGGCGTGCGGCTTGCCGCGATGTTCCGCCTCGGCCTGCCGATGGCGGCCACGGGGCTCGCCGAGGCCGGGCTGTTCGAGGCGGCGGTGCTCGGGATGGGCCTGTTCGGCGCGAGCCAGCTCGCCGCGCACGCGGTCGCGATCCAGGTCGCGGCGATCTGCTTCATGGTGCCGAACGGAATCGGGCAGGCCGCGACCGTCCGCGTCGGGCTGCACCGGGGTGCGCGCCACCTGGACAGGATGCGCCGGGCGGCCCACGTGGCGCTGGCGCTGGCGCTCTGCTTCATGGTCGCGTGCGCCAGCATCCAGCTCGGGGCGCCACGGATGCTGATCGGGCTGTTCCTGGACGCCGATGCGCCGCGGAACGCTGCGGTGATCCCCTACGCGGTCGGCTTCCTCGGGCTCGCCGCCCTGTTTGCCGTCGCCGACGGGGTCCAGTCCGTGACGCTCGGGCTCCTGCGCGGCCTGCAGGACACCCGGGTGCCGATGCTGATCGCAATCGGCGGCTACTGGGGCCTGGGCGTGCCGTTGGGCGCCGCGCTCGCCTGGGGCGCGGGGTTGGAGGGCACCGGCATCTGGCTCGGCTTCTGCGCCGGCCTGTTCGTCGTGGCGGTTCTGCTGGTGGCGCGCTGGCGCCGGCTGACCCGTCCGGGCCTGCGGCCGGACCACGCGCGGCAACCGGCGCCGGGCGCCGCCGCGGCGCGGGCGTGATACACCGAACGGTGCAGGGCGGCGGCGCAGCTTGGCTTGACTCCGGGCGACGCGCGGTCGCATTGCACACCTTAGAACGATGATGCTCTGGTCCCGTGTCGGACCGGCCGTCCTTCCGATTTCCCTGGCGCCCCGCCGCGGATCCTGAGGTCCGCCCGGGGCCGCGCCGTCCGCACGCTTGGAGTTTCACGATCTTGGCGAATCCCTCCGCCACCGCGTCCGCCGGCTCCGCCGCTCCGGACGGCACCCGCCGCGACTTCCTGTTCCTGGCCACCGGCGCCGGCCTCGCCGTCGGCGTCGGCGCCGTGGCGTGGCCCTTCGTCGCTTCGATGGCGCCGGACGCGGCGACCATCGCCGCCGGCGCGCCGATCGACGTCGACCTCACCCCGATCACCGACGGCCAGATCATCAACGTGTTCTGGCGCGGCAAGCTGATCTTCGTCCGCAAGCTCACCGAGAAGGAGGTGGCGGACATGAAGGGGATTCCCGAGAGCCAGTTGATCGACCCGGCGGCCTTCACGACGCGCGTCAAAACCGGCCACGATCAGTGGCTTGTGGTGTACGGAAACTGCACCCATCTCGGCTGCGTACCGATCGGCCACCAGGGCAATTTCGAGGGTTGGGCGTGCCCCTGCCACGGATCGCAGTTCGACGCGGCGGGCCGCGTCCGCCGCGGGCCGGCCCCCATCAACCTTCCCATCCCGCCCTACGCCTTCCAGACCGACGCGAAGATCCGCATCGGCGAGGATGGCGGCAAGGCGGCGGCCTGAGACGAAAGGACCGGGATACCCCCATGAGCTCAGTCGCCAACACCTACGTTCCGAAGAGCCGGGTCGCCAAGTGGTTCGAGGCGCGGCTGCCGATCGCCGGCCTCGTCCACTCGTCGTTCGTGGCCTTTCCGGTGCCGCGCAACCTGAACTACTTCTGGACCTTCGGCGCGATCCTGATCGCGTTCCTGGGCATCCAGATCGTCACCGGCATCTGGCTCGCCATGCACTACGAGCCGTCGGCGACCGAGGCCTTCAACTCCGTCGAGCACATCATGCGCGACGTGAACTACGGCTGGCTGCTGCGCTACGCCCACGCCAACGGCGCGTCGATGTTCTTCGTGGCCGTCTACGTCCACATCTTCCGGGCGCTGTACTACGGCTCGTACAAGGCCCCCCGCGAGGTGCTCTACATCCTCGGCGTGGTGATCTACCTCCTGATGATGGCCACCGCCTTCCTCGGCTACACCTTGCCGTGGGGCCAGATGAGCTTCTGGGGCGCCACCGTCATCACCAACATCCTGGCGGCGATCCCCGTGGTCGGCGACACCATCCAGAGCCTGCTCTGGGGCGGCTACTCGGTGGGCAACCCGACCGTGAACCGCTTCTTCTCGCTGCACTACCTGATGCCGTGGATGATCGCCGGCGTCGTCGTCCTGCACGTCTGGGCGCTGCACGTCACCGGCCAGAACAACCCGACCGGCATCCCGATCAAGTCGAGCAAGGACGCGGTGCCGTTCACGCCCTACGCCACGATCAAGGACGTGTTCGCCACCGTGGTGTTCATGATCCTGTTCGCGTGGCTGATCTTCTACCAGCCGAACTACCTCAACCACGCCGACAACTACATCCCGGCCAACCCCGCCGTGACGCCCGCGCACATCGTCCCCGAGTGGTACTTCCTGCCGTTCTACGCGATCCTGCGCGCGGTGCCCTCGAAGCTCGGCGGCGTGATCCTGATGTTCTCGGCGGTGCTGATCCTGGCGCTCGCGCCCTGGCTCGACACCTCGCGGGTGCGCTCGTGCAACTACCGGCCGATCTACCGCCAGTTCTTCTGGCTGTTCCTCGTCGTGACGGTCCTGCTGGGCTACCTCGGCGCGATGCCGCCCACCGGCGGCTACGTCATCGCGGCCCAGATCTGCACGTTCTACTACTTCGCGCACTTCCTCCTCGTGATGCCGCTGGTCGGCCTGTTCGAGACCCCGAAGGCACTTCCGGGCTCGATCCTGGAGAGCGTGACGGGCCCGGGCAAGCAGGTGAGCGGGTCGGGCATGCCGGCGGGTGCCGCCGCGTCGCCGACCACCAAGGGCTGAGGGCAGGACCGGATACGACGATGAAAACCAAGACCCTCCTCGCCGCGTCCCTGTTCGCGCTCGTCCTCGGAGCTCCGCTCGGCACCTCGGCGGTCCTCGCCGAGGACGCGCACGAGGCGCCCCAGCCGCCGCGGGTGATGTGGAGCTTTGCCGGCGTGTTCGGCCGCTTCGACCAGGCGCAGCTCCAGCGCGGCTTCCAGGTCTACAAGGAGGTCTGCTCCGCCTGCCACTCGATGAAGCTCGTCAACTTCCGCAACCTCGCGCAGGAGGGCGGGCCCGACTTCTCCGAGAGTCAGGTCAAGGCGCTGGCCGCGACCTACACGGTCAAGGATGGCCCCAACGATGCGGGCGAGATGTTCGAACGGCCCGGCCGCGCGGCCGACACCTTCCCGCCGCCCTTCCCGAACGATCAGGCGGCGGCCGCGGCGAACGGCGGCAAGGCGCCTCCGGACTTCTCGGTGCTGGCCAAGGCCCGCACCTACGAGCGCGGCTTCCCGTGGTTCATCGTCGACGCGCTGCCCTTCGTCGGCTACTCGGAGCAGGGCCCCGACTACATCCACGCTCTTCTCAACGGCTACGAAGAGCCGCCGAAGGGCACCGAGGTGCCGGACGGGGTGCACTACAACAAGTACTATCCCGGCCACCTGATCGCGATGCCGAACCCGATCAGCGACGGGCAGGTGACCTACCCGAAGAACGAGCAGGGCCAGCCGGTCGTGCCCGAGACCGTCGACCAGTACATCAAGGACGTTGCCTCCTTCATGAGTTGGGCGGCCGAGCCGCACATGATGGCCAGCAAGGCGCTGGGCTTCCGGGTGATCCTGTTCCTGATGCTGCTCGCGGGGCTGCTGTACTACGTCAAGAAGCGGGTCTGGGCCGATGTCGGCGGCGAGGTCCACGGCCTCCAGCCGGAACTGCACAAGACCTTCTGATCGGCCTGAGACGACGGATGACAACGGGCCCCGCGCGGGGCCCGTTTGCGTTTGGGCGCGAGACGGCGGCCGTGATATCGCACTGCGAACTTCACGACGTTGCCCGAGGCTCGCGCGGGTTCCTTCTCCGACACATCTCGGGCAGGCCCGAGATGTGTCGGTCGCTTGTTCAAGTCGGGTAGCCCCGACTGGGATCAGGAGAAGGGCAGGTCGAGGGGCGTGACGTATCCGGAGAGGTCACGCCCCTCACCCCAGCCCTCTCTCCCTGGGAGAGGGGGCATGCGGCGGCCCTCGCGATCTCGCAGCAAAAGGATGACGACCATGACGGCTGCGGTGCTCGGGGTGATGGGCGGCTCCGGGGTCTACGACCTGCCGGGCCTGGAGGACGTGCGCGAGGCGCAGGTCGCCTCGCCGTGGGGCGAGCCCTCGGACGCCCTGCGCATCGGCCGCATCGGGGACACGACGGTCGTCTTCCTGGCGCGCCACGGGCGCGGGCACCGGCTCTCGCCCTCGGGGATCGACTATCGCGCCAACATCGACGCGATGAAGCGGGCCGGCGTCACCGATCTCGTCTCGCTCTCGGCCTGCGGCTCGTTCCGCAACGAGCTGCATCCCGGCCTGTTCGTACTGGTCGACCAGTTCGTCGACCGGACGGTGGGCCGGCCTTCTTCGTTCTTCGGCAACGGCTGCGTCGCCCACGTTTCGCTCGCCCACCCGGTCGGCCCGAATCTCCAGAAGCGGATCGCCGCGGCGGCGGAGGCGGAAGGAATCGCCGTGCACCGCGGCGGTACCTACGTGTGCATGGAGGGGCCGCACTTCTCCTCGCTCGCCGAATCGAAGAGCTACAAGGCGCAAGGGTTCGACGTGATCGGCATGACCAACATGCCGGAGGCCAAGCTCGCCCGCGAGGCCGAGATCACCTACGCCACCATCGCGATGGTGACCGACTTCGACTGCTGGCACCCGGGTCACGACGCCGTCGACGTCGCCTCGGTGGTCGCGGTCGCGCGCGCCAACGCCGACAAGGCCGCCCGCCTCGTGGCCCGCCTCGCCCGCGACCTGCCGCCCGAGCGCGAGGACTGCCCGGCGGGCTCGCACCGGGCCCTCGACGGCGCGATCATGACGGCGCCGGATCAGCGCGATGCAGGCCTGCTGGCCAAGCTCGACGCGGTCGCCGGCCGCGTCCTGAACGGGTAGGGCGCGGGCCGCCTCTTTCCCCGGCGGCGGCATCCGCACTGGAGCGCTCTCCGACGAAGTGGACGCCGGTTCGGCGAAAGAGCGCGCGATAAGACAAGGACCTGGAGCCGCAACCGATTGCAACGCGATCGGGCGTGGCTCTAGAAGGCGGGACCGGCCGCGTTCCGCGGTCCACGAACCCGAAGCACGCGAGACGCATGCGCAGCGCCAGCATCAGTCGCAGGACGGCGGAGACCGACGTGTCGGTCGCGATCGACCTCGACGGCACCGGCAAGGCCGGGATCGCCACCGGCGTCGGCTTCCTCGACCACATGCTGGAGCTGTTCGCCCGCCACGCGCTGTTCGACGTCGAGGCGCGGGTGACCGGCGACCTTCACGTCGATCAGCACCACACGGTGGAGGATTGCGGCATCGCGCTCGGACAGGCCTTCGCGCGGGCGCTCGGGGACAAGCGCGGCATCGCGCGTTACGCTGACATTCACCTGCCGATGGACGAGACGCTGACGCGCGTCGCGGTCGACATCTCGGGCCGGCCGTTCCTGGTGTTCCGCACGGCCTTCCGCGTCGAGAAGATCGGCGCCTTCGACACCGAGCTGGTCCGCGAGTGGTTCCAGGCCTTCGCGATGAATGCCGGGCTCACGCTCCACGTCGAGACCCTCTACGGCGACAACGCCCACCACGTCGCCGAGAGCTGCTTCAAGGGTCTGGCCCGCGCCTTGCGGCAGGCCGTGGCGGTCGATCCCCGCGAGGAGGGCCGCGTACCCTCGACCAAGGGCTCGCTCTAGAGCGCTCTCCGACGAAGTGGACGCTGGTTCGTCGTCAGGGAGCGCGATCACACAAGGACCGAGAGCCGTGCCCGATCCACCTGGATCGGGCACGGCTCTCGGCCGCTTCGGCAGGACGCGCGGCGCCCGTGGGCGATGACGCGGACACTTGGCAAACGAATCGGACACTTGGCAAACGAAGAAGGGATGCGTCGCGATGAGGATGCGCAGCTACACGCTTCACCTGCCGCGCGAGGCCCGGCCGGGTGAGGCGCACGACCTCGACCGGGCGCAGCTCGTGCCGGACGGGTTCTCCGGCGCGGCCTTCGCGTTCTCCGTGCTGTGGTTCCTCTATCACCGCCTGTGGCTCGCGGCGGCCATCGTCCTTGCCGGGCTCTGCGCGCTCGCCGCGCTCGGCCACGGCCTCGGCTTGGCGCCGCTCTCGGGTGCCCTGGTCAGCCTGCTCGCCGCGCTGCTGATCGGGATGGAGGCGTGCTCGCTCCGCCGCTGGACGCTTGCGCGCCGGGGCTGGCCCGCCCGCGACGCGGTGGTCGCGGGCAGCGCCGACGAGGCGGAGGCCAAGGCCATGACGCGCTGGCTCGATCCGTCCCGCACGACTGAGCTCCGCGCCGGCCCGTCCTTCCCGGCCGGGCGCGCTGCCGAGCCGGTCATCGGCCTGTTCCCGGCCCAGGGCGGCCGGTGAGACCGCCCTGGGACCCTGCCGCGTGAGCGCCGAGACCGTCGCGATCATCGATTACGGGTCGGGCAACCTGCACTCGGCGGCCAAGGCCTTCGAGCGGGCCGCCCGCGAGGCCGCGACCGGCGCGCGCATCGTCGTGACCGGCGATCCCGAGGTGGTGGCGCGCGCCGACCGGGTGGTGCTGCCCGGCGTCGGCGCCTACGCCGATTGCCGCCGCGGGCTCGACGCCGTTCCCGGCCTCGTGGCGGCGATGACGGATCGAGTGATCGGGGACGGGCGCCCCTTCCTCGGCATCTGCGTCGGCATGCAGTTGATGGCGACCCGCGGGCTCGAATACGCGACCACCGCCGGCCTCGGCTGGATCCCGGGCGACGTCTGCCCGATCCGTCCGGCCGACCCCGACCTCAAGATCCCGCACATGGGCTGGAACACCCTGGCGTCCGCGCGCGGGCATGCCCTCCTCGACGGCATTCCGACCGGGGAGAACGGGTTGCATGCCTACTTTGTGCACAGCTACGCGTTGAAGGCTGAGCGTCCGGCGGAGGTGGTGGCCGAGGCCGAGTACGGCGGCCCGGTCACGGCGATGGTGGCGCGCGACAACCTCGCCGGCACGCAGTTCCACCCGGAGAAGAGCCAGCATCTCGGGCTCGCCCTGATCGCGAACTTCCTGCGCTGGCGGCCGTAGCCGCAAGCCCCCCAGAACCGAGAAACGAGCCCGCGCGTGATCCTGTACCCGGCGATCGACCTGAAGGACGGGCGCTGCGTCCGCCTCGTGCAGGGGGACATGGCGCAGGCCGTGGTGTTCAACGACGACCCGGCGGCGCAAGGGGCGGCGTTCGCCGGGCAGGGCTTTTCCTGGCTGCACGTGGTCGACCTCGACGGGGCGTTCGCGGGCGCGCCGCGGAACGCGGCCGCCGTCGACGCGATCCTCGCCCGGGTGGACCTGCCGGTGCAGCTCGGCGGCGGCATCCGCGAGATGCGCACCCTCGAAGGCTGGCTCGCCAAGGGCGTCGCTCGGGTCATCATCGGCACGGCGGCCGTGCGCGACCCGGCCTTCGTCCGCGAGGCCGCCCGGCTCCATCCGGGCCGGATCGCGGTGGGCATCGACGCCAAGGACGGGCGCGTCGCGGTCGAGGGCTGGGCGCGGACCTCCAGCATGACGGCCGAGGACCTCGGGCGCCGGTTCGAGGATGCCGGCGTCGCGGCGCTCATCTACACCGACATCGCCCGCGACGGCATCCTCAAGGGCCTGAACATCGAGATGACCGTGGCGCTGGCCCAGGCCGTGACCATCCCGGTGATCGCCTCAGGGGGGCTCGCCTCGATCGCGGACGTGCATCGCCTGCTGGAGCCGGACTGCGCGATGCTCGCCGGCGCCATCACCGGCCGAGCGCTGTACGATGGGCGGATCGACCCGCGGGCAGCGCTCGCTGCGATTGCTCAGGCACGCGCCGGTGCAACATGATAAAATTGCGTGGTCGGGAGGCTGCGATGACGTCTGCAACCAAGTCTGCGCTTCGGTCCGTTCCTGCGGATGTCGCATATGCCGAGGACTTCTACACGTGGACGCAGGAACAGGGCGCGCGCCTCAGGGCCGGCGACCTGATGGCGCTCGACCTGGAAAACTTGGCCGAGGAGATCGAGAGCTTGGGTCGCAGCCAGTTCGACAGCCTCGTCAGTGCGTGGCGCATTCTCCTGCTGCACATGCTGAAGTTCGACCATCAACCAAGCCGGCGCACACGATCCTGGACTCTTTCAATCATGGAGCAGCGCAAACAGTCAGGCTTCATACTCAAGGACAATCCTGGTCTGAAGAGCCGACTGGATGAGGCGTTGGAGCGGGCCTACGACGTGGCGAGGGTTGGAGCATCGCGTGAGACCCGGATAGCGCTGGGTCGTTTCCCCGAGGCCTGCCCCTACACCCGCGACGAGATGCTCACCCGCTCCTTCGCGATCGATCCCGACGACACGACCGCCTGAGGGACCCTGTGCTCAAGACCCGCATCATCCCCTGCCTCGACGTGAAGGACGGGCGCGTCGTCAAGGGCGTGCGCTTCCTCGAACTGCGCGACGCGGGCGATCCGGTGGAGGCGGCCAAGGCCTACGACGCGGCCGGCGCCGACGAGTTGTGCTTCCTCGACATCACCGCGAGCCACGAGGCGCGCGGCACCCTGCTCGACGTGGTGAGCCGCACGGCGGAGGCCTGCTTCATGCCGCTCACCGTCGGCGGCGGCGTGCGCGCGGTCGAGGACGTGCGCGCGCTGCTGCTCGCGGGCGCGGACAAGGTCGCGATCAACACCGCAGCCGTCAACGACCCCGACCTCGTCGCGCGGGCGGCGGAAAAATTCGGCGCGCAGTGCATCGTCGTGGCGATCGACGCCAAGCGCACGTCGGCACCGGGCGAGGCGGACGCGTGGCAGATCTTCACCCACGGCGGGCGCAATCCCACCGGCCTCGACGCGGTCGACTTCGCCCGGACCGTCGCCGCCAGGGGCGCGGGCGAACTCCTCGTCACCTCGATGGACCGCGACGGCACCCGCTCGGGCTACGACCTCGCGCTCATCCGCGCCATCGCCGACGCCGTGCCGGTGCCGGTGATCGCGTCCGGCGGCGTCGGCGGCCTCGACGATCTCGTCGCGGGCGTCGCCGAGGGCCGCGCCAGCGCCGTGCTCGCCGCCTCGATCTTCCATTTCGGCCAGTTCAGCATCGCCGAGGCCAAGGCGCACATGGCGGCGGCGGGCTTGGCGATGCGCCGCGACGGCTGACCGATCCGGGATTTATCCGACAATCGGGGCGTCCCGTCGCGCGAATGGCGGTGGCCGGGCGGTTTCGTGCCGGCTGCCGGGTTGCCCGGCGCCCGGCATTGCCGCAGGTTCCGGCCACGGCATCCGCGTTCCGCACCCCGCCGCACGGGTCTTCATGTCCGCCTACACCCTCGACGACCTCGCGCGCCTCGTGGCGAGCCGCGCCGGCACCGCGCCAGAGCGGTCCTACACGGCCAAGCTGCTCGCGGGCGGGCCGGCCCTGGCCGCCAAGAAGCTCGGCGAGGAGGCGGTGGAGGCGGCCATCGCCGCCGTTCAGGGCGACAAGACCGGGCTGACCAACGAGGCGGCGGACGTGCTCTACCATCTCCTCGTGCTGCTGCGCGCCGGCGGGGTCGAGCTCGCCGCGGTGATGGCCGAGCTGCAGCGCCGCACGGCCCAGAGCGGGCTGGCCGAGAAGGCGGGACGGCCCCCCGCATGAGCCCGGCCTCAGCCGCCGCGACCGCCGGCCAGAACCCGGTCGCGGGGCAAAATCCCGTCACGGGAGAGGGGCCGGAGCGGCTCTCGCCCTATCGCCTGTTCACGCGCGACGCCTGGGCGCAACTGCGCGCCGACACGCCGCTGACGCTGACGCAGGAGGACGTCGAGCGCCTGCAATCGCTGAACGACCCGATCTCGCTGGAGGAGGTGGCGGCGATCTACCTGCCGCTGTCGCGCCTGCTCGCCCTCTACGTCGCGGCGAGCCAGGGGCTGTTCAAGGCGACCCAGCGCTTCCTGATGGCCGAGCGCGAGACCAAGGCCCCCTACATCATCGGGCTCGCCGGGTCCGTCGCGGTCGGCAAGTCCACCACCGGCCGGGTGCTCGCGGCGCTGCTGGCCCGCTGGCCGAACACGCCGCGGGTCGATCTCGTCACCACCGACGGCTTCCTGCTGCCCAACACCGAGCTGATGCGCAACGGCACGATGGAGCGGAAGGGCTTCCCCGAGAGCTACGACACCGCGGCGCTGCTGCAGTTCCTGCACGACGTGAAGTCGGGCCGCAAGCGCGTCTCGGCGCCGCTCTACTCGCACCTCGTCTACGACCGGGTGCCCGGCGAGGAGCGGGTGGTGGAGAGCCCCGACATCCTAATCGTCGAGGGCCTGAACGTGCTCCAGCCCGCGCGCCTGCCGCGGGACGGCACCGCGATCCCGTTCGTGTCGGACTTCTTCGACTTCTCGATCTACCTCGACGGGCACGAGGACGACCTGCACCGCTGGTACGTGATGCGCTTCATGCGCCTGCGCCAGACCGCGTTCCGCGATCCCCGCTCGTACTTCCGCAAGTACGCCGAGGTGCCCGAGGTCGAGGCGCTCGCCATCGCCGACCGGCTGTGGACCACCATCAACCTGCCGAACCTGCGCGAGAACATCCTGCCGACGCGCCAGCGCGCCAGCCTGATCCTCGCCAAGGGCGCGAGCCACCGCATCGAGAGCGTGGCGCTGCGGCGGCTGTGATCGTTCGGCGCGGGCCGAGCACGCCGACGGGTTATAGCGGATGCAACATCGAGCGTCGGGTATGGCGCCGCGATCGTCGTGCCGTCACGTGGGACGATGGATGCTCATCGGAGCGCGATTATCGCTACGCGCCGCCGCACATGTGCTGCGAGTCGGCAGCCGTCCACGATTCCTGGGTGCGCAGGTTGGTCGTGGTGTAGAAGCGCCCGCGATCGTCGCCCTTGGGACAGCCCTTGGGGATCGAGACGAGGCAGGTGATCACCCGGTCGCCGATCCGCGAGGCGGCGACTTCCGGGATGAACCCGTACGAGACGCCGTAGACGCCGTTGGCCAGTGCGAAGCTGGTGCCCTCGCCGGGATCGTCGCCCTTCGGCTTGACCAGCTTGTCGCTGAAGCGCGTCCCGATCCGCGTCACCGTCGTCGTGGCGCAGGTGCCGATCCGGGTCGGCGGCTCCGCGAGCGCCGGGCTCGCAGCGACGGCGGCGGCGGCGGCGAGGCTCGTGCGCAGGTTCGATCGACCGGTCATCGCATCAGATTCGACGCGAACCCGGCGCGGGTCAACCCGGACCGAGCGAACGGGAGGCGCGATCGCAGGCGAGCGATCCTCGGACAGGCGCCGTCACGCGAACGGATAGCGGGCCTCGGCCACGTAAGGCCCGCCTCCGGTCGAGTCGCGGGCCGAGTACAACACGACCTCGCATGCGAAGAATTGCAGCGGGGTGAAGAGCGGCGCCTGCGACAGGTACATCGCGACGGCCTCCGGCGTGGCCGCGCGGCGCAGGCGGGCGAGCGTCACGTGCGGCACGAACTTGCGCCGCTCCGGCTCCGCGCCGGCCCGGCGGATCAGCCGCTCCTGCTCGGCCTGGAGGTCGGCGAGGTCGGGATTGGCGGAGACCGCGGCGAGGATCGCCCGCGGCTTGTCGCCGCCGAAGGCCGCGAGCCCTTCGAGGATGATCTCGACCGGCGCGCGCGGGCGGATCTCGCCCAGGAGTTCCGCCGCATCCTCGGCCATGTGCAGCGGCACGTCGCCGAGGAAGCGCAGGGTGACGTGGTAGTCGCACGCCTCGATCCAGCGGGCGCCGGCCAAGCCCCCGCGGAACGGCGCCAGGGCGTCGGTCACCTCGGGCGGGACGGCGAGCGCCGTGAACAGGCGCGGCATCGGTACGCCTCCTCAGCGGCCTGCGGACCGGAGCCGCCCGAGGAAGGTCTCCACCGCCGGCAGGATGCCGGCGACGATGACCTCGACGCCCCTGACGTTGGGATGGAGTCCGTCGTCGAGGGTGTAGGCCCGCTCGCCCACCATACCGGCCATGAAGAAGGGGTAGAGCACGAGGCCGTACTGGGCCGCGAGGTCGGGATAGATCGCGTCGAAGCGGGCGACGTAGTCCGGCCCGAGGTTGGTCGAGGCGCGCATGCCGGCGAGCAGCACCGGGATGCCACGGGCCTTCAAGCCGGCGATGATCGCCTCCAGGGCCTTGCGCGTCACGGCCGGGTCGGTGCCGCGCAGCATGTCGTTGGCGCCGAGTTCGAGGATCACCCCGTCCGTCCCGTCCGGCACCGACCACGCGACCCGGTCGAGACCGTTGGTGGCGGTCTCCCCCGAGACCCCGGCATTGGCGACGGAGACCCTCTCGCCCTTGGCAGCCAGCGCCCGCTCCAGCACGCTCGGGAACGCCGCGGCGGCCGGCAGACGGTAGCCCGCGGTGAGGCTGTCGCCCAGGGCCACGAGTTTCAGAGATCTCGGCTCGGCGTGAGCCGGACCGGCCATCGACAGTCCCAGCGCCGATGCGGCAAAGAGCACCATCAGCACCGCCCTGCGGCGGCCATCATGGCGTGGCCCCATGGCGCCCATCATATCCGCGGCCGGCACGGGCCGTGCCGCAGCCCGTCGAATGATCCTCAGCCAACCGTGAACTCCATCGCCCATGCTCGTCATCCCGCACAGATCGGCCCATCCGTGACCGCCGGCAAGACCTCCATCGAGACCGCACGCGTCGCGGCCACTGCCGGCGGGCCGGCCATCGCCCTGTCGGACATCGACCTCAGCCTCGGGCGCGGCGCGGCGCGCGTCCACGTCCTGCGCGGCATCTCGCTCACCGTCGCCCGCGGCGAGGCGATCGGGCTCGTCGGGCCCTCGGGCTCGGGCAAGTCCACGCTGCTGATGGTGATGGCGGGGCTGGAGCGGCCCGATGCCGGCGCGATCCGCATCGAGGACACCGACCTCGGCGGCCTCGACGAGGATGCGCTGGCGCGCTTCCGGGGGCGCCGCATCGGCATCGTGTTCCAGGCCTTCCACCTCGTGCCGACGATGACGGCCCTGGAGAACGTCGCCCTGCCGCTGGAACTCGCCGACAAGCCGGGCGCGCACGCCCGCGCACGCGCCGAGCTGGCAGCGGTGGGTCTCGCAGACCGGATGCACCACTACCCGGCCCAGCTCTCCGGCGGCGAGCAGCAGCGCGTCGCCATCGCCCGCGCGGTCGCGCCCGACCCGGCGATCCTGGTGGCCGACGAGCCGACCGGCAACCTCGACGAGGCCACCGGTCGCCAGATCGTCGACCTGCTGTTCGCGCTGAAGCGCGACCGCGGCGCGACGCTGGTCCTCGTCACCCACGATCCGGGATTGGCAAGGCTCTGCGACCGCACCGTCTCGTTGCGCTCGGGGCGGATCGACGAGCCGGTGACGGCATGACGGTTTCTTCCAGGATGTCCGATCGCAAGGCCGCTGGCGGCCGCACCCTTCTCCCTCCCCCTTCTGCGGGGGAGGGTGGGCCTCGCGTCAGCGAGGGTCGGGAGAGGGGTGCGCCGGTTCCGGCATCGTCGCACCCCTCTCCCGACTTAGCTCGCGGGCCATCCTCCCCCGCAGAGGGGGGAAGGAAGACGCGATGGGGGGAGCGGAGGTAGCCATGCACGGCACGCTTCCTCAGCCCCGATCCACGCCCCCGTCGCGCCTGCCGCTCACCCTGCGCCTCGCGCTGCGGGAACTGCGCGGCGGCCTGTCCGGCTTTGCCGTCTTCCTCGCCTGCATCGCGCTCGGCGTCGCGGCCATCGCCGGCGTCGCCTCGATCTCGCGCTCGCTCTCGGACGGGCTCGGGCGCGAGGGCAAGCGCATCCTCGGGGGCGATCTCAGCTACGGCCTGATCAACCGCGAGGCGAGCCCGGCCGAGCGCGCCGTGCTCGACGCGGCGGGCCGCGTCGACGTGGTGGCGAGCTTGCGCGCCATGGCGGTGGCGGGCAACGGCGCGGCCCTGGTCGAGCTGAAGGCGGTGGAGGCCGGCTACCCGGCGGTGGGCGACCTCGTCACCGAGCCGCAGGCGCCGCTGCCGGACCTGCTCGCGGCCGGGGACGGCGCCGACGGGGCGCTCGCCGACCCGGCGCTGCTGACCCGCCTCGGCCTGAAGGTCGGCGACCGGATCACGCTGGCCGGCCACGCCTTCGCGATCCGGGCAGCTCTCGTCTCCGAGCCCGACAAGATCGGCGCCGGCATCGGCTTCGGGCCGCGGCTGATCATCGCGCAAGGGGCGCTGCGCCGCACCGGCCTCGTCCAGCCGGGCAGCCTCAACCGCTGGAGCTATCGCCTGCAATTGCCCGGCGCCGACGACGCGGCCCTGGAGGCGGCGGCGGCCCGCATCGCCGAGGGTGCGCCGCAGGCCGGCTGGGAGATGCGGGCGCGCACCAACGCCGATCCGCGCTTCGCCAAGAGCATCGAGCGCTTCACCCAGTTCCTGACGCTCGTCGGCCTGACCGCGCTGATCGTCGGGGGCGTGGGCGTGGCCAATGCCGTCAACGCCTTCGTCGCGCGCAAGCGCCCCTCGATCGCGACCCTGAAGAGCGTCGGCGCGCCGGGCTCGAAGGTGGTCGGGCTCTACCTGACGCAGGTGATGCTGATCGCCGGCCTCGGAACGCTGATCGGCTTGGGCGTCGGTGCGGCCCTGCCCTTCGGCCTCGACGCCCTGTTCCGCGAAAACCTGCCGCTGCCGCTGAACCCGACGCTCGCGCCTCTCGAACTGCTGCTCGCGGCGGCCTACGGGCTGCTGACGGCGCTGGCCTTCGCGATCACGCCCCTGGGACGCGCCCACGACATCCCCGTCTCGGGGCTGTTTCGCGACGCGGTCGATCCGGCGGCGGGCCGCATCCGCGCGCGCTACCGGGTGATCCTGGTCGCGGCGCTCGCCGCCCTCGTCGCCCTCGCCGTCGGCACCGCGTTCGACCGGCGGATCGCGCTGATCTTCATCGTTGCCGCCGGCCTCGCCTTCGGATGCCTGCGCCTCGTGGGGGTCGGCCTGATGGCCGCGGCCCGCCGGATGCCGCACCCGAAGCGCGCCGCGCCGCGGATGGCGCTCGCGAACCTCCACCGCCCAGGTGCCCTGACCCCGGCGATCGTCCTCTCGCTGGGCTTAGGGGTGACGCTGCTCGTCACCTTGAGCCTGATCGACGTCAACGTCCGCCGCACGATCCAGGCGACGCTGCCGGCGCGCGCGCCCAACCTGTTCTTCCTCGACATCCCGGCAGCGGATTCGACGGCCTTCCGCGACTTCCTCGCCAAGGCCGCGCCCACGGCCAAGATCGAGCGGGTGCCGATGATGCGCGGCCGCATCGTGGCGCTGGACGACGTGCCGGCGGAGAAGATCAGGCCGCCCGAGGACGCGGCCTGGGTGCTCGACGGCGACCGCGGCATCACCTACGCCGACGACCTGCCCGAGGGCTCGACGCTCACCGCCGGGTCGTGGTGGAACGCGGAGGCGGCGGGCCAGCCGCTGGTCTCGTTCGAGGCGGACCTCGCCAAGAGCCTCGGCCTGACGGTCGGCAGCCGCGTCACCGTCAACGTGCTGGGGCGCAACCTCACCGCGACCATCGCCAACCTGCGAAAGGTGGAGTGGCGCAACCTCGGTATCAACTTCGTGATGGTGTTCTCCCCCGGCACCTTCCGGGGCGCGCCGCATTCCGACCTCGCGACGCTCACGCTGCCGGGCGGCACCGATGCGCCGCTGGAGAACCGGGTGCTGCGCGACGTCGCCCGCGCCTTCCCGTCCGTCACCAGCGTGCGGGTGAAGGACGCGCTCGATGCCGTCGGCGATCTCATCGGCAAGCTGGTGCTGGCGATCCGCGGGGCGAGCGCGGTGGCCGTGCTCGCGAGCCTGTTCGTGCTCGCCGGCGCCATCGCCGCCGGCCACCGGGCGCGGCTCTACGACGCCGTGGTGCTCAAGGTGCTCGGCGCGACCCGCGGCCGGCTGCTCGCGGCCTACGGCCTCGAATACGGCGCGCTCGGGCTCGTGACCGCCTTGTTCGGGCTGCTCGCGGGGACGCTGGCCGGCTGGGTGATCGTCACGCGGGTGATGCGCCTCGACTTCGCCCTCGATCTCTCGGGCGCGCTGGTCGCGGCGGCCTCCGCCGTGGTGCTGGCCGTGGTGCTCGGGCTCGCGGGCACGTGGCGCATCCTCGGCCAGAAGCCGGCGCCTTACCTGCGCCAGCCATGAACGTGCCCGGCATGGTCGAAGAAACGCGCGGCGAAGGTTTAACGAACTTTAATCCCTGACTTTACGAAGAAACGTAATGCTTCGAGCCGCGCGAAAACCGCAGAGACAAGCTCGGCGGGGGCCTTGTGGAAGAGCGCGGAACGCAACATATTCCACACCGAGGCGCCCGAGCGGCGCCAGAGGTCCGTGCGTGGGCCTCGGATCAAACACCACGCTTGAGAGAGCCTCCCGAGGTACCCTCCCCATGGCATTCGACAACTCCCCCTTCCGCTACGGCGCCCAGGCACCGGCCCAGGCCGGCACCCAGGTCTCCTACGACGCGGGCCTGCGGGCCTTCATGCTCGGCGTCTACAACAACATGGTCGTGGGCCTAGGCATCTCCGGCCTCGTGGCGCTCGGCCTCAACATGGCCGCCACCACGGCCACCGCGACGGGCCGGCTCGCGCTGACGCCGTTCGGCCAGACCCTCTACAACAGCCCCCTCAAGTGGGTGCTGATGTTCGCGCCCTTGGCCTTCATCCTCGTCTTCTCGATGCGGATGGACCGGATGTCGGCCTCGTCGGCACGCACCATGTTCTTCGCCTTCGCGGCGGTGATGGGCGCCTCGATGTCGACGCTGCTCCTCGTGTTCACGGGGGCGAGCGTGGTGCGGGTGTTCTTCATCACCTCGGCGACCTTCGCGGGCCTGAGCCTCTACGGCTACACCACGAAGCGCAGCCTCTCGGGGATGGGCTCGTTCCTGATGATGGGCCTGATCGGCATCATCATCGCGTCGATCGTCAACATCTTCCTGGCCTCGTCGGCGCTGCAGTTCGCCATCTCGGTGCTCGGCGTGCTGATCTTCGCCGGGCTCACCGCCTACGACACCCAGAAGCTGAAGGAGATGTACCTCTCGGCGAGCTTCGACGGCGAGATGGCGGCCAAGATGTCGGTCAACGGCGCGCTGACGCTGTACCTCGACTTCATCAACATGTTCCAGTTCCTGCTCTCGCTGCTCGGCGACCGCCGCTGAGCCGCACCGGATCGGACGAAGGAAAGGCCCCGGCGGAAACGCCGGGGCTTTTTTCGTTTCGGGTCGTCCGAGCAGACGGCTTCCCCGAAGGAACCACGGTCAGCGCACCTCCCTCCCCCTCTGCGCGACCGGGTTCACACATCGCGCAGAGCAGCAGCCGCGTCCTCCCTTCCCGGGCTACGGTATTCGCACATCGGCTCCACGAGATCCGGGAAGAGCGGGGGTCCCCTCTCCCGTTCGGGAGAGGGACAGGGTGAGGGATGAGAACGCACCGGATACGGCACGCCCCTCACCCCAGCCCTCTCCCCCTGGGAGAGGGGGCCGGCCGGTGCTTCGCCCGATCCACGCAGCACCGGTCTCAAGATGTGTGAAGCCGCAAGCCTTTGCGGGAGAGGAAACCGCGCATCACGCGAATTCACCGCGAGATGTGTGAATACGCTAGCTCGCAAAGGGAGGGAGATAGGGCGCAGGCCGGCACGAAGCCGGGTGGAAAGGGAAGACCGCAACGCCGCCGGACTCCTTCGGTGATCCGGTCGTCACACCGCGCGCAGCGGCGGCTCCAGCACCGCGAGCACGCGGGCAAGGTCGTTCCCGCGCTTCAGCACGAGGCCGGCCGCAGTGATCACCGCGTAGGCGCCCTGGCGGCGGGCGAGCCTCGGGTCCTTCTCGATCCGGTAGAGCGGCATCTCGGAGGTGCGGCGATAGATCGAGAACACAGCCTTGTCGCGCCGGAAGTCGAGGGCGTAGTCGCGCCACTCGCCCTCGGCGACGCGCCGGCCGTAGAGGTTGAAGATCGTGCGCAGCTCGTGCCGGTCGAAGGCGATCTGCGGGGCGGCCGACATCGCGGGGAAGGGCACCACCCGGGCCGTCGCATCGTCGCGCGTCTCGCCGCTCGTCCGCTCGCTCATCGTCGCTCCCGCGTTCCCCGTTGGCCTTCCTCCAGGATGGGCCTCCGGGCCGCGGCTCGCAAGGGTCGCGGGGCTCTGTTGCCCAAGCGCCGCGCCGGCACACGAAACGCCGCGGTTTCGCCCCGATCGCGCCTTTCCCGAGCCTTGTTGCGCGGGCACAACAGGCATCGAACCTCGTTGGGCCGTGCCCGGCGGCGCCCGAAACCCGAGCTCCCCAGCCCTCGGGCGTCGCCGGTCCCCACGATCCGACACTCCAGAGGTTTCGAGACCCAAGGACTTCAGGCCGCCTCGCAAGGGCGGCCTTTTTTGTTGTCTCGGGGCTTCGCATTGCGGCCCCCGCAGGCGCGCATCGTCGAGCCCGCGAGGGTTCGATGGACCGCACAGCACCGGAAATGCGCTATGAGGCTCGGCGACGATGACCGACCCGCGTTCACCCAGCTTCGACGACGCGTTCCGCCGCACGCTCAACGACCTGTTCGCGTGGCGCCGCGACGTGCGCCGCTTCCGCACCGATGCGGTCGCCGAGCCCGTGCTGCGCGAGAGCTTGGCTGCGGCCCAGCTCAGCCCGTCGGTCGGCAACAGCCAGCCCTGGCGCTTCGTGCGCGTCTCCGACCCCGGCCGGCGGGCGGGCATCGTCGCGAGCTTCGAGCGCTGCAACGCCGAAGCCGCCGCGGGCTATTCCGACGCCCGGGGCGAACGCTACCGCGCCCTGAAGCTCGCGGGCCTGCGCGAGGCGCCGGTGCACCTCGCCGTGTTCTGCGACGACGGCACGGCGGCCGGCCACGGCCTCGGGCGGGCGACCATGCCCGAGATGCTGCGCTACTCGGTGGTGGGCGCCGTGCAGGCCTTCTGGCTCGCGGCCCGCGCCCGCGGCCTCGGCGTCGGCTGGGTGTCGATCCTGGAGCCGGCCCGCGTCGCCGCAATCCTGGAGATGCCCGACGACTGGCACCTCGTGGCCTACCTCTGCGTCGGCCATCCGGTCGAGGAGCACCGCGACCCCGAACTCGCCCGCCACGACTGGCAGCAGGCCGACCCGAGCGCCGCCCGCCTGTACGAGCGCTGATTCGTGAAGGAAAGTCGATCTCGGCGCGAACCATGTTCAAGGACTGACATCGTTCAAGCAAATCGGCGACCGCTCGACGGTTTACGATGTCCGATAATAATCAATCTTTACCGCTCTTTGGCATAAGGGTGAGCAACCGCGCCCCGGCGCAAGCAAGACCTGGAACACGGTCTGCGAGCATGGATTAGTCCCGCAGCGTGCGGTCGCGCTTGCGAGGATGTCGTCCGATGGTGTGGCGTAAGAGTGTGTGTGCGGGTCTGGCCGGCGCGATGCTGGCGGGCCTCGGTCCAGTCGCGCCCGTCGCGGCACGCGAGGTGGTGCCGTTCGCGGAGAGCGCGACGCCCGGCTCGGTGGTGATCAGCGTGTCGCAGCGCCGGCTCTACCTCGTCAACGGCGACGGCACGGCGATCCGCTACCCCGTGGCGGTGGGCAAGCCCGGCAAGCAGTGGTTCGGCGCCACCGCGATCGACGGGAAGTACGTGCAGCCGGCGTGGTCGCCCCCGCGCGAGGTTAAGCGCGACAACCCGCGCCTGCCCAACGTCATCGCCGGCGGCTCGCCGCACAACCCGATGGGCGCCGCCGCGATGACGCTGTCGGGCGGGGAGTACGCGATCCACGGCACCAACCGCCCGAGTTCGGTGGGCACCTACGCCTCCTACGGCTGCATCCGGATGTACAACCAGGACGTGGTCGATCTCTACGACCGCGTCTCCGTCGGCACGCGGGTCTACATGACGCGGTGAGGACGGGCCCTCGATCCGCTCGGCGCCGGAGGCCTCACGCCGCCGGCGGCGAGGTCGCCTCAACCGCCGTGAAGCTCTCGAGGATACGGTAGGTGTGCACCGCGCCCGCCGGCACGCAGTAGGAGTCTCCGGGCTCCAGCGCGATGGTCTCGCCCGCCAGCACCAGCTTGGCGCGGCCGGAGATCACGTAGCCCACAGTCTCGTGCGGGGAGGTCGTGCTCGGCTTGTCGGCGTTCGGCGGCTCGTCGCGCCACATCCGCATCGCGACCCGCGCGCCCGCCGCCAGCGACACCTCGCCGTTCGCACCCGTGGCCGCGTCGCGGCTCGAAACTTTTCCCGTCGCCATCCTGAACCCTGCTCCGCGCTGCCGTGACGGGAGCCAAACGGCGGGCCGACGCGGACGTTCCGGCCGGCGCCACGCCATCGTCCCACGCGGCGTCCGGGCGGATCGTCCGATCCCGACACGGATCAGAAGTCGACGGCAAGGCCCTTCACCTCCCAGTCGTCGTAGCGCACCGGCTCCAGGCCGCCGCGCCCGAGGCGCTCGGGTCTCGCGGACACGGCGGCGGCGCGCGCGTCGATCGCCGCTCGGCGCTCGGCCGCCTCCGCCAGCGCGCGCCGCGCCGCCGGGGTCAGGCGGCGGGTTTCGTCCGCGGTGGTGTCGTCCTGCATCTCGGCTTGCATCGGGCTCGCTCAGGTGGGAGGGCGTGGGGTTCCACCGGCTCGAGGCCGGCCGTAGTGATCAGATAGAAAATGGCAGTCATGGGCAGGGGCCGCAACGCGTCCGGGCCGGAACGGACCGCGGACGCGACCAAGAGTCCGGATGCCGGCAGGCGTCCGGGCAAGCCTCGGGGGGAAGGGGGGCCATCTACCGGGGTCGCCGAGCCGGACGCGGCGGGCCTTTCCGCCCGCCGGGTGGCGCAGAGCGCGGTGGCCGACCTGCTGGGTAAGAACCGCGCGCTTGCCCTGGAGGACGCGCTGGCCCAGGCCGGCCGGGCGGCCGGGCTGGATACCGCCGACGCGGGGCTCGCCCGCGCGATCGCGACCGCCACCTTCCGCCGCCTCGGCTTCCTCAGGCGGGCGCTGGCCGCCCGCATGGCGCAGGGGCTGCCGGACGACCAGCCGCGCCTCGTCGCGCTGCTGGCGACCGCGGCGGCGCAGATTCTCGACCTCGCCGTGCCGGACCACGCCGCGGTCGACCTCGCCGTGCGGCTGGCCAAGGCCGACCCGCAGGCGCGGCACCTGGCCGGCCTCGTCAACGCGGTGCTGCGGCGCGTGGTGCGCGAGCGCGACGCGATCCTGGCCGAATCCGAAGACCCGCTCGACGGCAACACGCCGCCCTGGCTCGCCGAGCGGTGGAGCAGGGCCTACGGGCCCGAGACCGCCCGGGCCATCGCCCGCGCGCACTTGGCCGGCGCTGCCCTCGACCTGACGCCGCGCGGCGAGGCCGGGGCCTGGGCCGAGCGGCTCGGCGCCACAATCCTGCCGACCGGCTCGCTGCGCCTCGGCGACCTGCGCGTGCCGGTCTCCGAGTTGCCGGGCTTTGCCGAGGGCGCGTGGTGGGTGCAGGACGCCGCCGCCGCGATCCCCGCGCGGCTCCTCGGGGCGCGGCCGGGCGAGCGCGTCGCCGACCTCTGCGCCGCGCCCGGCGGCAAGACCGCGCAGCTCGCCGCCGCGGGCGCGCGGGTGACCGCCCTCGACCGCTCCGCGCCGCGCCTGGAGCGGCTCTCGCAAAACCTCGCGCGCCTCGGCCTGGAGGCGGAGATCGTCGTCGGCGACGCGCTCGCCTTCGAGGCCCCCGACGCCTTCGACGCGGTGCTCCTCGACGCGCCGTGCTCGGCCACCGGCACGATCCGCCGCCACCCGGACGTCGCCTGGACCAAGACGGACTCCGACCTGATCCGCCTGCGCCTGCTCCAGGCGCGCCTGCTCGACAAGGCGGCGGCCCTGGTGCGGCCGGGGGGCCGCCTCGTCACCTGCACCTGCTCCCTCGAACCGGAGGAGGGCGAGCATCAGGTCGCCGCGTTCCTGGCCCGCAACGCCGCCTTCGAGCGGGTGCCGGTGCGGGCCGACGAGGTCGGGGGGCTCGCCGAATTGATCGACGCGCAGGGTGATCTGCGCACCGTTCCGTCCCACCTCCAAGGATCGGAGACCCTGCGCGGCGGGCTCGACGGCTTCTTCGCGAGCCGTCTGCGCCGGAAAGAGTAATGGCCCCCGGCGGGGGGGTCGTCAGGCCTCGTGCGGCTGTCCGACCGCCCGGTCGCGGCCGGCTCCCAGGCCGGCGGCGCCCGCGGCCGCGACGATCGCGGCGAACAGGCCGGCCGGCAGGCCCCAGCCGCCGGTCGCCTCGTGGGCGAGGCCGAAGCCGAGGGGGCCGAGCGCGGCGAGGGCGTAGCCGATGCCCTGCGCCATCGCCGAGAGGCCGGCGGCGGAGGCGGGATCGCGCGTGCGCAGGACGATGAGGCTCAGGGCCAGCCCGAAGCAGCCGCCGATGCCGAGGCCGAGGAGACCGGCCGCCGGGATGCACAGCGGGGCCGGACCGAAGGCGAGGGCGAGGAAGCCCGCGAGCGTGGCCAGCAGCACGGCGACGATCCAGCCGCGCTGATCAGGGACGCGCGATGCCAGCATCGCGACGAGGAGGGCGCCGGGCGCCTGATGCAGCGTCGTCACCGACGCGACGAGGCCGGCGTCCAGCGCGGAGAGGCCGCGCCCCTGCAGGACCAGAGGCAGCCAGCCGAACAGGACGTAGGCCAGGGAGGATTGCAGGCCCATGAAGGCAGTGACCTGCCACGCGACCCGATCGCGCAGGAGCGACACCGGGGCGGGCGGCGCCGACCGCTCGGGCGCGGCGCGGACGAGGGGCGCCCAGGCCGCGGCCGCGAGCAGCGCGGGCGCCGCCCAGACCGCGAGCGCCGCCGGCCAGCCGTGCCCGAGCGCCGCGTCGATCGGCACGGCGAGCCCCGCGCCGGCCGCGGCCCCGAGGCAGAGGGTCATGGTGTAGACCCCCGTCATCGCGCCGGCGCGGCCGGGGAAGTCGCGCTTGACCAGGGCAGGCAGCAGGACGTTGGCGAGGCCGATGCCGGTCGCCGCGATCGCGGTGCCCGAGAACAGCGCCGCGAGGCCGCCGGCGCCCCGCAGGGCGAGACCGCCCGCGATCACCACGAGGCCGAGGAGCACGCCGAGGTCGGCGCCGACCCGCCGGAGAACCACCGGCATCAGCGCGCAGGCGAGGCCGAGGCAGAGAACCGGGAGGGTAGTGAGGAGCGCGGCGCCCGCCGCGCCGAGGCCCGTCTCGTCGCGGATTGCGGAGAGCAGCGGCCCGACGGTGCTCAGCGCCGGACGCAGGTTGAACGCCACCAGCATCAGGCCGCAGCCGAGGAGCAGCGGCGGCACCGGGCGCGCGGACCTCACGCCCGGCGCCGCGCCGCGAGCGCCCCGACGAGGCAGGCGGCGAGCATGGCGGCGAAGGGCCCGTCCCCGAGGCGGCCGTAGAGGGTGCCGCCGAGGATCGGAGCCGGCAGGTCGGCGTCGAGCACCGCCTCCCGGTCCAGCGGCAACCGGGCGACGATGCGCCCGTGCGGATCGATCACCGCGGAGATGCCGGTGTTGGCGTCGCGCACCAGCGGCAGGCCCTCCTCGACGGCGCGCAGCCGCGCCTGCGCGAGGTGCTGGCGCGGTCCCGGCGTGTCGCCGAACCACGCATCGTTGGTGACGTTGAGGATCAGGCCGGGGGCTTGATCGGCCTGCGCCGGCGCGGCCGGCAGGATCGCGGCCGGGAAGATCGCCTCGTAGCAGATGGTGGCTGCGACCGGCGGCAGGCCGGGCACGGTGAGGATGCGCTGGGCGGCGGGGCTGCCGGCGGAGAAGCCGCCCGGCACGGAGACGAACTGGCGCAGGCCCACCGCCCGCAGGGCCGCGTCGAGGGGCGCCGGCAGGTACTCGCCGAAGGGCACGAGGTGGACCTTGTCGTAGCTGTCGACGATGCGCCCGCCGGGCTCGATCGCCATGATCGCGTTGAAGAAGCGGGGGCGCTCCCCCGGCGGCGCCTCCTCGGCGCGCGCCGCCCCAGTGATCAGGTGCTGGCCCGGGCCCAAGCCGGCGCCGACCTGGGCCAGGGCCGCCGGGTCGCGCTGGATCAGGAACGGGAAGGCGGATTCCGGCCAGACGACGTGCGTCGGCGCCAAACCGCTCTCCGGCGGGCGCCGGCTGAGCGCGACGTAGCGGTCGACGATGTCACCCCGGTTCTCGGGCCGGACCTTGGCGTCCTGGGGGAGGTTCGGCTGCACCAGCCGCAGACGCACGCCCGCGACCGTCGGGTCGGCCTCGGGCTCGACCCGCGTCGCGCCGTGGAACGCCATCGCGGCGAGCACGATCGCGGCGGCCGTGGAAGGGCCGAAGCGGCTGCGCGGATGCGAGCCGGTGGCGAGCGTCGCGGGCGCGGCGCAGAGCAGCACGGCGAGCACGGTGAGGCCGTAGAGGCCGACGAGGGCGGCGGACTGCATCAGCCAGAGGTTCTGGCCGAGCGCCATGCCCAGGGTGTTCCACGGGAAACCGGTGAAGAGGTGCCCGCGCAGCCACTCGGCGGCGCCGATCCCGAAGGCGAGACCGGCGATGCGGGCGGGGCCGCGGATCCAGAGCAGCCCCGCGACGGAAAAGCCCGCGGCGTAGAACAGGCCGAGGGCGAAGGGCAGGCCGAGGACGCCCAGCGGCAGCGCCCACAGGAACTCGTCCGCCTCGACCAGGAAGGCGGAGCCGAGCCACCACAGGCCGGCGAACAGGTAGCCGAAGCCCCAAGCCCAGCCGACGAGGGCGCAAGGGACGATCCGGGCCGCGACGCGGCTGCGCGAGCCGGCCGCGCCGTCCACCAGCCAGACCGCCGGCACCAGCGAGACGACGAGGGCGGGCAGCGCCCCGACGGGCGGCATCGCCAAGGCGCCGACGGCTCCGGCGAGGAAGGCGAGGCCGAGCCTGCGCCAGCCGCGCAGCCGCATGACCGCCGCGGCGACGCGCGCCGCCGGGTCGCCCGTCAGCGCCGCGGCGCGGACGCCGCCCGCCCGGCCTGCGGTCACGGACCGGGCGTCTCGACGGGGTTCGGCGCGGGCGGGGGCAGGGCGAGCGGCACCAATGCGGTGATCCGGGCGGGGCCGCGGTGCAGGCGCAGGCGCTTGAGGCGGCGCGGGTCGGCGTCGAGGACCTCGAACTCGAGGTCGCCCGGCCCGGCGATCAGCTCGCCGCGCGAGGGCACGCGGCCGGCGAGCGTCACGATCATGCCGCCGAGCGTGTCGATCTCCTCGGCCATCTCGCCCACCGCAGCGACGAGGTCGACGCCGGTCGCCTCCGAGACCTCGGCCAGCGGCGCGCGGGCGTCGGCCACGAACACCTCGGCCTCGCCCTCGAGGCGCTGGACGAGGCGGCCCTCGACCACGTCGTGCTCGTCCTCGATGTCGCCGACCACCATCTCGATCAGGTCCTCGATCGAGATCAGCCCGTCGGTGCCGCCGTACTCGTCGATCACCAGAGCCATGTGGGTGCGCGTCGCCTGCATCCGCACCAGGAGGTCGATCGCCGGCATGGAGGGCGGCACGAACAGCACCGGCCGCTGGATCTTGGTCGAGGCCAGCGTCGCGCTGAGGTCGACGTTGCCGAGGTTGAGCGTGCGCAGCGCCCGGGCCGGGGATTTCCGCACGCGGGCGGCGGGCGGGACCGCGGCGTCGGTCTCGGAAGGGGACGCGACGGCCGGCGCCGAGCCGTTGGCGGCCGCGCGGCGCGGATTCGCCTCGGCGCGGGCCGCGATGTGGTCGACGAAGTCGCGGATGTGGACCATGCCGCGGGGGTCGTCCAGCGTCTCGGCGTAGACCGGCAGGCGGGAATGGCCGGCGGTGCGGAACAGCTTGAGCAGGTCGCCGAGGCCGGTCTCCACCGAGACCGCGACGATGTCGGCCCGGGGGATCATCACGTCGTCGACGCGCACCTTGTGCAGGCCGAGCACGTTCTTGAGCATGGCCCGCTCCAGCGGCGAGAACGCGTTCTCGCCGGAATCCGGCTCGGCTAGGGCATCCTCGATGTCGTCGCGCAGGGAATCGCGCGGTTTCAGGTGCAGCACGTGGAGCAGGCGGTCGTACCAGGGCTCGCGCGCACCGGATTCGGCCTCGTTGGAACTGAGCGCGGCCTGGGCCGCGCCGCGACTTCGATCGTGGGTCATGTCTCTCGGGTCTGGGGTTTCGGGCGAGGCCGCCGCTCAGTCGGCGTAGGGGTCGGGTACGCCGAGGGTGGCAAGTGCTGCAACCTCGAGAGCCTCCATGGCCTCGGCGTCGGCGTCACCCGTCTCGTGGTCCTGGCCGAGGAGGTGGAGGGTGCCATGGACCAGGAGGTGCGCGAGGTGGTGGGCCAGCGGCTTGGACTGCTCCGCACTCTCGCGCAGCAGCGTGTCGTACGCAAGAACGACATCGCCGAGCGGCACCGCGGCGCCCGCATGGGCGGGCTGGGGGGCGGCCGGGAAGGAGAGGACGTTGGTGGGCCTGTCCTTGCCGCGCCACGTGCGGTTCAGCCCCTGCACGGTCGCGTCGTCGGCGAGCAGCACGCTGACCTCGACCGAACCGGATCGCGGCTCGGGCGCGGCGGCGAGGCCGGCCTCGACGGCGCGGACCACGAAGGCTTCGAGGTCGGGGATGGCCGATTCCCAGCGGGGATCGTCGATGGCGAGGTCGATCGCGTGTTCGGACATCCGCCCGGAGGGCCCTTTCTTCACGATGGCCGATGGCAGGCTTGGTCCCGCACGGCGGTTCGGGACATCGCCCTCCTGTCAAAGGTGGACGTGCTGGCCGACAAGGGCCACGCGGACTGTGCCAGCGCGAGGACCTGTTACGACGGCCGCAACACCATCGCGCATGGCGCGGATTGGGAGACGCCGTTCTTCGTCCCGAGCGTCGCGCAGGACATGCACGACAGGGTCGGGCGCTTCATCGTCTCGTAGACCGGCCGCACGGCGCCGACGCTCACGCCAGCGGCCGCCGCCGCGGGTTCGGGTTGCGGTCGGCATCCGTCTCGCCGTGCGCCGCGCCCTCGTAGGCGGTGACGATGCGGCGCACGAGGTCGTGGCGCACCACGTCCACGTCCCGGAAGGTGACGCGGCCAATGCCCTCGACGCCGGACAGGACGTTGACCGCCTCGACGAGCCCCGACTTCTGCCCCGGCGGCAGGTCGATCTGCGAGGGGTCGCCGGTGACGATCATCCGCGAGTTCTCGCCGAGCCGCGTCAGGAACATCTTCATCTGCATGGAGGTGGTGTTCTGCGCCTCGTCCAGCAGCACGATGGCGTTGGTCAGCGTGCGCCCGCGCATGAAGGCGAGCGGCGCGATCTCGATCACGCCGGTCTGGAGGCCGCGGTCGACGTGGCGCGCCTCCATGAAGTCGTAGAGCGCGTCGTAGATCGGGCGCAGGTACGGATCGACCTTCTCGCGCATGTCGCCGGGCAGGAAGCCGAGGCGCTCGCCCGCCTCCACGGCGGGGCGCGAGAGGATCAGGCGCTCGGCGTGGCCCTGTTCCAGCAGCGAGACCGCGTGGCCGACGGCGAGCCAGGTCTTGCCGGTGCCGGCGGGCCCCTCCGCGAACACGAGTTCGTTGGCGCGCAACGCCTTGATGTAGGCGTCCTGCGCGCTGTTGCGGGCGCGCACGGCGCCGCGGCGGCGGGTGGCGATCTGCTCGAAGTGCGGCCGGTCGGGCTCGGCGGCGACGGCGGCGGCCGGGAAGAGCTGGCCCTGGACGGTGGCCTCCTGGATCGCGCCGTCGACGTCGCCGAGCGTGAGCGCGCTACCGCCGGTCCGCACCCGCGCGTAGAGTTTTTCGAATACGCGGCGCGCTCGCTCCGCGGCGTCGGCAGGCCCCTTGACCACGAGGTGGTTGCCGAGCGCGGTGGCCGTCACCGCCAGCCGCCGCTCGATGTGGGCGACGTTCTGGTCGTACTGGCCGAAGACGAGGCTCGCCAGCCGGTTGTCGTCGAAGGTCAGGGAGACCTCCACGGCCTCGTCCTGTCCGATGAGCCGCGCGGCGGGCCCGCGGCCGCGCAAGGGGCCGCCGCGTCCGGCCGTTCCGTCAAATGGCGGCACTGAAGCTTCCTTCGATAGCGCAACGGTATACCCCTCTCCGCTTTGCGGGGGAGGGTGACCCTCGCGTGAGCGAGGGTCGGGTGAGGGGAGCGCCGGTTCCGGCACCGTCGCTCCCCTCACCCGACCCGCTTCGCGGGCCATCCTCTCCCGCAGAGGGGAGAGGGCGATGCGGCGTGAGAGGACGAAGCCTCACGCGGCCACCGCCGTCCCGATCGCCTCACCGAACAGGCTGTTCGTTCCCGCCGCGACGACGCGCACCGGCACGATCTGCCCGATGACGTCGGGCGGCGCGTCGAACTGCACCGCGAGCATGTGCGGCGTCTTGCCCGCGACCTGGCCCGGCCGGCGCCCGGCCTTCTCGACCAGCACCGCGACCACCTGCCCCACGGCCGCGCGCTGGTAGGCGTGGCGCTGCGAGTCGAGCAGGCCCTGGAGCGCCTGGAGCCGGGCGTTCATCACCGCCTCAGGCACCGCGTCGGCGCGCTCGGCCGCCGGCGTACCGGGGCGGGGGCTGTACTTGAAGGAATAGGCGCTGGAAAAGCCGATCTCGGCAACGAGCCGCATCGTCGCGTCGAACGCGGCGTCGGTCTCGCCGGGAAACCCGACGATGAAGTCCGAGGACAGGGCGATGTCGGGGCGCGCGGCCCGCACCCGGTCGACGATGCGGCGATAGGCGTCGGCGGTGTGCCGCCGGTTCATCGCCGCGAGCACCCGATCCGACCCCGACTGCACCGGCAGGTGCAGGTAGGGCATCAGCGCGCGCGTCTCGGCATGCGCGGCGATCAGGTCGTCGCCCATGTCGTTGGGGTGGCTGGTGGTGTAGCGGATGCGCGCGATACCCGGCACGCGAGCGACCCGGCGGATCAGGTCGGCGAGCGAGGCCGGGACGCCGTCGGGTCCGAGCCCGTGATAGGCGTTGACGTTCTGGCCGACGAGGCCGATCTCGCGCACGCCGCCGGCGGCGAGCCTCTCCGCCTCGGCGACCACGGCGGCCACGGAGCGCGAGACCTCCGCGCCGCGGGTGTAGGGCACGACGCAGAACGCGCAGAACTTGTCGCAGCCCTCCTGCACCGTGAGGAAGGCGGAGGCGCCGGCGGTGCGCCGCGCCGGTAGGTGGTCGAACTTGTCCTCGACCGGGAATTCGGTGTCGAGGGCGCGCTCTTCGTGGGATCGTGCCAGAAGCTCGGGCAGACGGTGGTAGCTCTGCGGCCCGACGACGACATCCACCGTGGGCGCGCGCGAAAAGATCTCGGCCCCTTCGGCCTGCGCGACGCAGCCGGCGACGACGATGCGGGTGTCGCGGCCCTCCGCCCGGCGGGCCTCCTTCAGCACGCGCAGGCGCCCGAGTTCCGAGTAGACCTTCTCCGCCGCCTTCGCGCGGATGTGGCAGGTGTTGAGCACCACCACATCCGCCTCCGCGACGCTGTCCGTGGCCGAGAACCCCTCGGCGCCCAGGACATCCGCCATGCGGGCGGCGTCGTAGGCGTTCATCTGGCAGCCGTAGGATTTGACGAAGGCTTTTTTCGACAACGCGTCGGGTCCCGGTTCTTCCTAGGGCCGTGCGTTATCACGGATTTCATGGGTCGTCGCGCGCGTCCCGATGGGCAGGGTCACGCCGTCGCAGGTCCGGTGCTCGTCCTGTCGGGAACGGCTCGCGGGGGCGGTGCCTCGCCCCATGCCGAGCGACCCTGAGGCTGTCGCATCGCCGCGCGCACGGCGGCCTCGGCCTGCGCCGTCGCGGCCTTGCGGTCGGTGCCGGCCTCGAAGGCGATCGGCGGGCCCCAGGCCACGTGCACGTCGATCGGGCCCTGCCGCACGAACAGGGCGAGGTGGGGGGCGAGTTCCATGTCGCCGTACCACGCGATCTCGGGGCGCTCGGCCCGCACCACGGGCAGGCCGTTGCGGCGGGGATAGGTGATCGCCAGCGGTTGCAGGCGGATGCGGTCGGGACCGGCGCCCTCCGACCGGATCGCGGCCCGGGCCGCCCCGACGAGGGAGGAGCGGAACGGCAGCAGGCGGGTGCCGTCGCCGGTGGTGCCCTCGGCAAACAGCACGACGAGTTCGCCCGCCGCCAGCCGGTCGCCGACCGCGGCGTTGACGGCGGCGGTCGCGCCGCGGCGGGCCCGGTCGATGAACACCGTGCGCTGGAGGGCGGCGAGCGTGCCGATGAGCGGCCAGCCCGCGATCTCGGACTTGGCCACGAACGAGAGCGGCCGCAGCGATCCGAGCGCGACGATGTCGAGCCAGGACACGTGGTTGGCGAGCACCAGCGCCGCCTCGCCCGCCGCGGGCGGCGTGCCGCTCTGCGTCACCCGAACCGAGAAGACCTTCAGGAACACCCGATGGAGCAGGGCCGGCGCGCGGTTCCAGCCGCGGCGGCGTCCGAACCGCAGGGCGAGCCAGTGCGGGCCCGCCAGACAGGCGAAGGCCAGCACGCAGATCGCGAGCCGGCCGGCGACCCCGACGCGGGTCACGGCGGCTTTCCGCGACGCCGAGGCATCAGGCCTCCCTTGCCGCACGCGCGGCGGCGCGCACGGGCAGACGGCCGACGGTCGGACACGTCGAACGGCAGGGGCGTCGGGCTCACGACAGGTCGGCGCGCATGGTCAGCGCGGTGGCGCGGCCGCCGTCGGGGCGGGCGTAGTAGCCGGTGCGCGCCCCGACCTGCGCGAAGCCGTGGCGGGCATAGAGCCTCAGCGCCGGCGCGTTGCCTTCGTCGACCTCCAGGTGGACCCGGGCGACGCCGATCAGGGCGAGGTGGCCGAGGTGCTCGCGCAGGAGCCGGTGGCTCAGGCCGCCGCCGCGGGCGGCGGGCGCCAGCACGACGGTCAGGATCTCGGCCTCGTCCGCCACCCGTCGCGAGAGCACGAAGCCCTGCATGCTGCCGGCACGCCAGAGGGCGTGCCCCTGCGTCGCGCGCTCGCACAGCATCCGCTCGAACTCGTGCACGTCCCAGGGGCGGGCGAAGGCCGTGGCGTGGAGGCGGGCGAGCGTGGACGCCTGCGCGGCCTCGTGCAGGGGGGCGACGTAGGGCTCCGGCCCCCAGGCGTCCCACCACGCGAGCCACCATTCCAGCGGCCAGAACGGAGAGATCGGCCGGATCATTCCAGGGGGCCTTGCTGCTGACGCCGCGCGGGCGACCCGCCGCGGCAGGCCGGGTGCGCCGGTCTGCGAGCCTGCGGCCGTGCGCCCGAGGGAGGGAGGGGGACGTCGAGGAGGGCCATCGTCATCGGCGGGCGAGCCGGGCATGGTCCTGCGGCCGGGCGTCGGCCCCGCGCAGGTAGAGCGGCCGCGGCAGGGCCTGGGCGGGGTCGGCGACGAGGCCGAGGGAGGCGACCCAGGCGATGTCGGGGCCGCCCGCGCCGGAGACTGCGACCGCGATCCCGCGGGCGCGCAGCACCGCGGCGAGCGGGCCCGCACCGGAGCCGACGAGCGTGATCGGGCCGGGTGCGAGCCGGTCGGCCGCCTCGTCGAGGCTCAGGTGCGTCGGCGGCACGACGATGCCGTCGTCCGCGCTCATCGCCTGGAGATAGACCGCGCCGTGCCGGGCATCGATCGCGGCAGCGTCCAGGCCGGCACCGCCGAGCGCCAGTTGCGGAGCGAGCAGCGCCGACAACGTCGTGACGCCGACCACCGGCGCCCCCGTGGCGAGGCCGACGGCCCGCGCCGCCGAGAGCCCGACGCGTAAGCCCGTGTAGCTGCCGGGGCCGACGGTGACGGCGACGCGGTCGAGGCTCTCGAAGCCGCCCTCGACGCGGGCCATCACCCGCTCGACCAGGGGCAGAAGGGCCTCCGCGTGGCCGCGGACGAGGACGAGGCTCTCGTGCGCGATCAGCGCGTCCGGTCCGTCGGCGACGCAGGCCGAGCAGAGGTCGAGTGCCGTGTCGATGGCCAGAATCCGCACGCCCACTCCCGTTCGCCGGCGCCTGCACGCCGTCCCCGTGCCGAGGCGGGAAGCCTACGGCAAAGCGGCCGTGCCCGTCAGTGCGGGGCGGCCATCGCGGAGCGGTTCGGGACCGGGTGTTGCGCGGGCGCCCCGCCTGCCGAACGGGCGCGGGGAGGCGGAAAGCTCCGAAACGGCGTCAGACCGCCTGGACCTCGCGGATCTCCGGCAGGAAGTGCTTGAACAGGTTCTGTACCCCGTGCCGGAGCGTCGCGGTGGAGGAGGGGCAGCCGGAGCAGGCACCCTTCATCTCCAGGTAGACGACGCCCTCCTTGTAGCCGCGGAAGGTGATGTCGCCGCCGTCTCCCGCCACGGCCGGGCGCACGCGGGTTTCGAGCAGGTCCTTGATCGTGACCACGGTGTCGTGGTCGGCTGCATCGTAGAATTCCTCGGATTCGTCGTCCTCGTGCGCGGAGCCCTCAACCATCACGGGCGCGCCGGACTGGAAGTGCTCCATGATCGCGCCGAGCAGCGCCGGCTTCACCTGGGGCCATTCGTTGCCGTCCTCGGCCTTGGTGACCGAGATGAAGTCGTGGCCGAAGTACACGCCGGCCACGCCCGGGACATCGAACAGGCGCTGAGCCAGGGGCGAGCGGGCGGCGGCCTCGGCGTCGCGCGCCTCGAAGGTCGATTCGGGCAGAACCACCCGGCCGGGCAGGAACTTCAGGGTGGCGGGGTTCGGGGTGGCTTCGGTCTGGATGAACATGGCTTCGATCCTCGTCCGCTGCGCCGGTTCAAGGCCGGCCGGGAACGGCGCGCGCGCGCCGACCTCCCATGTGGACCGGCGGGCGGGTTTTCTCAACCGCGCGCCCATGCGCGCCCCATGCGCACGCCACGTCGACAAGCCGCACCGCGTGGTGTATCGCGGCGCCAACTCACAACAGGATGCCGAAATCCTGACGCCCGCCGCCCGTCCGGGGCAGCGCGGCGCGACGGCCGGAGCTATTGCCATGAACATCATCGAGCAGCTCGAGCGGGAAGAGATCGCCCGCCTCGGAAAGACCATCCCCGACTTCCAGCCCGGCGACACGGTGATCGTGAACGTCAAGGTCAAGGAGGGCGAACGCACCCGCGTGCAGGCCTACGAGGGCGTGTGCATCGGCCGCTCCGGCGGGGGCCTCAACGAGAGCTTCACCGTCCGCAAGATCTCCTACGGCGAGGGCGTCGAGCGCGTCTTCCCGGTCCACGGGCCCCTGATCGACTCGATCAAGGTGGTGCGCCGCGGCAAGGTCCGCCGGGCCAAGCTCTACTACCTGCGCGACCGCCGGGGTAAGTCCGCCCGCATCGCGGAGCGCACCGACAAGAACAAGGCCGCCAAGGGCGCGAAGGTCCCCGTCACCGCCGCCGAATGACGGTTCGCGCTTCCGTGTGAACGGGAGGGCGCATCTCGCGGAAAGAAGCCCGTCGCGACCGGATCGCGGCGGGCTTTTCGCATTCGACGTGCAGTGCATTCGGAGAATTTCGCCGGTGCGAAAATCAGGACTTTTGCACGGGTGGCAAAGCGTTGATTTTGAATCCCTTTTGCTGTGCAAAAGACCCGTGCGAAAAAGGATTCCTCCCGTCCCGGTTTCGGCTAGGCTCCGTGGATGATTTACGGATACGCCCGCGTCTCGACCAACGCCCAAGACCTCGCCAGCCAGCTCGACCAGCTCACCGCCGCCGGGGCGGTGAAGGTGTTTCAGGAGAAGGCCAGCGGGGCGAAGCGCGACCGCGCTGCCCTCGCCCGCGCCATCAAGCAGCTTGGGGCGGGCGACGTTCTCACCGTTACCCGGCTCGACCGGCTGGCGCGCTCGACTGTTGACCTCCTCAACACCCTGGAGGCGATCACCAAGAAGGGGGCGGGCTTTAAGTCGCTGGCCGACACATGGGCCGACACCACCACCCCGCACGGCAGGCTGCTGGTGACGATGCTGGGCGGCATGGCCGAGTTCGAGCGGTCACTGATCCACGCCCGCACCAGCGAAGGCCGCCGCCGTGCGAAGCTGGCAGGCGTGCGGCTGGGCCGTGCGCCCTCGCTCGATCATTTCCAGCGGCGCGAAGCCCTCGCGCGCGAGGAAGCAGGCGAACCAAACAGGGCGATTGCGCGGAGCTATGGCGTGCATGCCAGCACGATTTCAAGGCTTAGAGCAGAGGTGCAATCTTGAGCTTTCCAAACCAAGTCTTCGATACCATGCGCTTCAAGGTTTATTTTTTGAAGTGTACTCTCCGACGGAAGACAGAATGATTGTGCCCATGAGCAATGGTCGCCGTTCCAAGAGAAGGAAAGACGACATTCGTAACATTGGCGGGGTGCTTATCCCTGACAGCGCGGAACTTATCGATCCAAGATTGCTAGACAGTCATGGACGCTACTACCCGTTTGAGGTCGGGTAGTAGCGCCAGAGCTACTTTCCTGCTTTCTTGGCAGCCGCTTCAATCCAACTGCCTATGTTTGCGCGACCATCATCGAAGATCCAATTATAGGTGGGATAACCTGACGGTAATGGATTTGAGCCTTGATAAGTGGTCAGCCCTTCTTTGTTTTTTACATTGTGAACATAGATACCCAGCATGCCTTTGCCGAGCAGCACGCTTTGACTGATTTCGTATTTAACATGCTCTCGCTGCGAGGTCTCTGCGCCAATCAAAACGACAGTAACTGACGTGCCTTTCATTTGGCCATCAATCCAATTTTGAATTGAAGCCTTATCGAGTTTCTTCACCTTCTCCCATTCGGCGGCATCCCAGAATCCAGCATCAACGCGATCTTGCGTAACCCAGCTATTGCGAACCTGACCGGCGCGCCAATTGTCTAATTGGTGGTGAAAACTAAAAAAGGTATGACGGGCCACGCTACTCTCCTGATGCTAAGTTTTGGATGAGATCCAGTAAGGGTCTAAGCAAAGTTTCCGGTTTATCAGTGGGTTCGCCCAGCTTCGACATTAGTTTTTTTACGCTAGAACTCGCTCCAGGATAACATTTATCGAAATCACTCATTACCTCATTCCATAGGTCGCCCGCCATAGAGTTTGAAGCGCCAACTGGAATGAGATAAAGGCCGCTTTTTTTGGCTAACTCAAATTCACTGCGCATCCCATCGGCAGTAACAATGCTGCCACCAACCGTTTTGTTTCCCATGATGAAAACGGCTATGCCAGCTTGGGCGATTAACTCCACTCGGTAGCGGGTAAAAGTCTCTTGTCTTTCTGTTGTGTCAGTAATTCCAATTGGGAACGGTCGAAGCACAAGCTGTTCGTCCACGCTGCGTTGGCGTGTGGAGTAAATCTGCTGTACGGCTCCCGTTACAACCGCACCGCCGATACCTAACCCAAAGCCACTAGTGATCCGCAAATCCTTATCTATCAGCGCCCTCGATAATTTCGCCACGAAATCCTCAGTCGCAGCCTGACCCCAAGTGCCATAGTCGGCCGCACTTCCTGAAATAAACACTGTTCGGCGACGATATCGATCCTCAAGTGTTTTGAGCAGAACAGTGATTTCTGAAAATTCGTCTACAAAAATGGTTTTAATGTTAAATCGCATTAGATCTTGCGTAACCAAATCCTGTTTGATCTTCGCGTATTGAAATTCAGCCTCTTTTTCACCTTTATTCCGCGACCTTTTGCGCGCGATGCAGTAATGCTGGCGCTGATGATTTGTAAATGTTGCTCTAATCCTCGACATAATAAAATCGAGGTTCGGATCCGTGAAGCTAAATCCTAGGAACAGGAAGGTTTTTTCTACAAGATCACCTGACAATGCAGTGGTAAAAGGCCCATGTGTTTGATGATACTTTTCGTAATCATCCTTACTCAAAATTGCTTTATCAGGTTGTTCGATATCTCCATGCATCTTGTAAACAACGGCATCACGACCCCGCCTCGTCGTAGCTAGCTGTTCCTTAGTGTATTTTGCATCGACACGTTTGCCGCCAGCCTCAAGCGCCTTTTCAATCAATCGGTCATAGTTCGTCGTCCAGAAAGTTTGGACTGGCAGACGGGCTAAAATCTGATGGTTTTCTGTTGGATCTTTTAGATCTGAAAACTCGTCAATTAAGAGTTGAGTTAAATGATGCCGGTTAGTAGCGTTTGAATTTAGGTGATATTGAGCAAGCGCGACTAAATCTGTTTCTCTATTCGCATCAAGACCTAACCCTTTTGCAACCTCAGATAAAAGACCGGACCAATCAACATAGCCTGCGGATTTTGAGAGTCCTGCGCCTACAAAAACCGCTGCGTTGTTTTCTTTTACTTCCTTCAAATACTTTGAAAGAAAATCTTGAGTGTCGCGGTCAACTTGACTACTAGCCTTTGGCTTCTTCATCGGGCCGTCTCCGCAGCAAACGAGCCGCAACGCCCAAGGCGGCAATTTAGGCTATGATACCATCCTTAGGTAAAAATCACAGCGCGTTCCGCAATCTCTGATCTGTGACATTCCATAAAATCACATACGCGACGTTGCATGAAGTCGGTACGCGTTAAGCCGCTCCCTTCGCGAAAATAGCGTCGGTAGGACGGCCGGAACGACGGGCCGCAGACGCCGCTTCAGCAATCGACCGCCCCCACCTCACCCCCGCCGCAAGGCCTCCAGCACCTTCGCCCCCGGTCGCCCGGTCTGAGGCATGCCGAGTTCGCGCTCGACCGCCTTGATCGCATCGCGGGTCTTGGCGCCGACCTTGCCGTCCGGCTCGCCGACGTCGTAGCCCCGTGCCGTCAGGCGGGTCTGGAGGTCGCGGCGCTCGGCCCGCGACAGCGGCGGGTCGTCGGTCGGCCAGCCGGCCTGGATGCCGGCCCGGCCGCGGAGGCGATCCGACAGCACGGCGATGGCGAGCCCGTAGGATTCGGCCGCGTTGTACGAGTAGATCGCGTCGAAGTTCCTCGTGACGAGGAAGGCCGGTCCGTCGATCCCGGCGGGGAGCATCAGGCCGAGGGGGCCCTCGCCGGAGAGCGGGCGCCCGTCGACCCGGGCAACGCCGAGGGAGGCCCAGTGGGCGACGGGCTTGCGGTTTTTACGGCCAGTGTCGCCCGCGTGAAAACCCTTCGGCAGCTTGACCTCGTAGCCCCAGCCCTGGCCGTTCGACCACTTGGCCACGTGCAGGAAGTTCGCGGTGGAGGCGACCGCATCGGGCACCGAATCGACCACGTCGCGGCGCCCGTCGCCGTCGCCGTCGACGGCCAGGCGCTGGTAGGTGGTCGGCATGAACTGAGTCTGGCCGAAGGCGCCGGCCCAGGAGCCGTTGAGGCGCGAGGCCTCGATGTCGCCGCGCTCGATGATCTTCAAGGTCGCCATCAGCTCCCCGCGGAAGAAGTCGCGGCGGCGGTTGCCCGAGCAGGCCAGCGTGGCGAGCGACTGCACCAGCGGCATCTTGCCGAGGTTCTTGCCGAAGTTCGACTCGACGCCCCAGACCGCGGCAACGGTGTAGCGGTCGACGCCGTAGCGGCCCTCCGCGTTCGCCAGCGCCTGCGCGTGCTCGCGCATCGCCGCCTTGCCGTCGTCGACCCGCTCGTCGTCGACCAGCGCCGCCATGTAGTCCCAGATCGGCGTCTTGAACTCGGGCTGGGCCTGGGAGAGCTCGATCACCTTGTCGTCGAAGCTGATCCCGTCGGTGGCGGCGCGGAAGGTCTGCGCCGAGACGCCGACGGACGCCGCCTGCGCCTGGAGGCCGGAGAGGCAGGCCTGGAAGTCGGCCCGCGCGGCGGTGCCGACGAAGCTCGCGGCGAGGCACGGCAGGATCAGTCTGCGGAGGGATCGCTGCATCGTCGTCGCTCGCGTGGCCGTCGGGGCGCCTGAGCCTGGGGAACTGAGGGTTAACGCGGGCTTAATCGGGGCGGCTGCGCGGCGGTCCGGCGTTCGTGCGCGGCTCAGGCCCAGCCGCGCGCTGCGAGCCGCGCCTCGTAGGCGTCGATGGCGGGCGCCTGGGTCAGGGTGAGGCCGATCTCGTCGAGGCCGTTGAGGAGGTTGTGCTTGCGGCCCGGGTCGATGTCGAAGTGCAGGGTGCCGCCGTCCGGCCCCTTGATCGTCTGGGCGGCGAGGTCGACCGAGAGCGTCGCGTTGGCGCCGCGCTCGGCATCCGCGAACAGCTTCTCCAGGTCGTCGGGCGCCACCACGATCGCCAGGATGCCGTTCTTGGCGCAGTTGTTGAAGAAGATGTCGGCAAAGCTCGTCGAGATCACGCAGCGGATGCCGAAATCGGCGAGCGCCCAGGGGGCGTGCTCGCGCGACGACCCGCAGCCGAAATTGTCGCCCGCGACCAGGATCTTCGCGTGCCGGTAGGCCGGCTTGTTCAGCACGAAGTCCGGGTTCTCCGCGCCGTCGTCCTTGAAGCGCATCTCGGCGAACAGGCCGGCGCCGAGGCCGGTGCGCTTGATCGTCTTGAGGTACTGCTTCGGGATGATCCGGTCGGTGTCGACGTTGATGATCCGCATGGGCGCCGCGACGCCGTCGAGGGTGGTGAACTTGTCCATAATCTTCGCAACTTCGCAGGTCGTCGAGGCGGGTGGGGCCTCCATAGCAGCCGCGCGCGCGCCTTTGAAGGTTCAGGGCCCGTGCCCGGCGCGCAGGTGGCCGTCGTGGATCGCCGAGGCGACCAGCGCGCCCGCAGCCCCCGCGCGGCGGAGGGCTGCGAGGTCGGCCGGGCCGCGCACGCCGCCCGCGGCGTAGATCCGGTGGCCGGGCCCGCGGGCCCGAGCCGCCGCGAGACCTTCGAGGTCCGGCCCCGAGCCGGCCCCGACGCGGGCGAGCGTCATCACGATCACCTCGGGCGGCCAGTGGCGGGCCTCCGCGTGCAGGCTTTCCGGGCCGAGGCGCTCAGGCCCGCGGCTGTCGAGGGAGAGCACGGCGCGCTCGCCCAGGCGGGCGACGAGGTCCGCGTCCGGCTGGCTCTCGCTGCCGATCACCGGCCGGCCGAGCCCGTCGGCGAGGAACGCGTCCACGTCGGCGGCCCGGGTGAACCCGGCATCGACCCAGAGCCGGAGGCCGGGGCAGGCCCGCAGGATCGCCGCGAGCGCGCCGCGGTCGGGGCTGCTGCGATCGATGATCGCATCGAGGTCGGCGACGTAGAGGATCGGCGCCGGGAACGCGGCCAGCAGCCCCCGTGCGACGTCGGCCGGGTCCGAACCCTTTGCCAAGGGCGTCTCGATCGGGGCATAGCTCTGCCGTGCACCGGCGCGCGCCCGCACCACCTGCCCGTGGCGCAGGTCGAGCACCGGGATCACCGCGAACGGATTTCCAGGTCCGTCGTCCGTCACGAAAGACATCCCTTGGCCGCCGCTCATCCGACCCTTCGACACGCGAGGACGATCGGATGGGATCTGGGAGGCGTGCACGTCAAGGCGGCCCTGGTCGAGGACGGAGCGGTCCGCGCCGTCGTCCAGGCGCCGTGCCCGCTCTGGCGCGGGCTGACCGCCCTCGACGAGGCGCTCTCGGGGCTTCCCGACTGGGCGCGGGGGGAGGCCCTGCACGCCGTCACCATGACCGGCGAGCTGACCGACTGCTTTTCCGACCGCACCGACGGCGTCGGGCGGCTCGCCGCCTGGGCCGCCGAGCGCCTGCCCGGCCGGGTGGCGATCTTTGCCGGACGCGCGGGCTTCGTCGCGCCGGCGGAGGCGCGGGCGAACGCCGCCGCCATCGCCTCGGCGAACTGGCACGCGACCGCCACCCTGCTCGGGCGGCACGCGGCCGACGCCTTGCTGATCGACATCGGCTCGACCACCGCCGACCTGATCCCGATCCTCGGCGGCGCACCGGCCGCGCGCGGATACAGCGACGCCGAGCGCCTGGAGACGGGCGAACTGGTCTACACCGGGGTGGTGCGCACGCCGCTCCTGGCGCTCTCCGACCACGCGCCGTTCGCCGGGCGGCGCACCCGGCTGATGGCCGAGACCTTCGCCCACGCCGCCGACGTGTACCGGCTGACCGGAGACCTGCCCGACGGCGCCGACCGGCAGCCGACCGGCGACGGCAAGGGCCGGTCGCTTCCCGAGAGCGAGGCGCGGCTCGCCCGCATGGTCGGCCGCGACCGCGGGGAGGGGACGGCGCAGGCGTGGCGCGCGCTCGCCGGGCACTTCGCCGAGGCGCAGGTGCGCCTGCTGTCGGACGCGGCGGCGACCCTGCTCTCCCGGGCGGACATGCCGGCGGCCGCGCCGCTGATCGCCTGCGGCGCCGGGGCCTTCCTGGGCGTCCGCCTCGCCGAGCGCCTGGGCCGGCCGTGCCGCGCCTTCACCGACGTCCTGGCGCCGCGCCTCGCGGGCGGCCTGGATGAGGCCTCGACCTGCGGCCCGGCGCTCGCCGTCGGGCTCATCGCCGCCGACGCCGGCCCTTCACGGAGAGACCGATGACCGCCCTGAAAATCCTGGCCCGCGCCCTGACCACGCGGGTCGGCCCGCACATCGAGCTGGCGCTGGCCACCGAGGACGGCGAGGTCGTCAAGGTCCTGGCGACGCCGGACCAGATCGACCGGCTGATCGACGAACTGGAGGACATGCTGCACGCGCCCGCCGGCCCGGACGACGGGGCGCCGCCGGAGGCGGCGTGAGGCGCGGTTCTTCCGGCCGACCGGGACGCCCCCGCCCCGCCCGATCGGCGGGCCGCGTCGGAGACACCGAGGGATCTGTCGCGAAGAGATCTATCGCAAAAAGTCCCCGAAGGCCCGCGGGCCGTCGTCGGTCCTGATCGCGCGCGTCACCTTGAGGGCGGCGGCATCGATGACCGAGAGCGTGTTCGAGCCCCAGTTGGCGACGTAGAGCGCGCGGCCGTCGGCCGAGGCCGCGATGCCCTCCGGGTGGTCGCCGACCTCGACGCGCCCCACGGGCTGAAGGGTGGCGAGGTCGAACGCCGTGACGGTGCCGGAATACTGGTCGGTGACGAAGCCGCGCCCGCCCGCGAGCGCGACCACGTAGGGCCGCGTTCCGGTCCTGACCCGGCCGACCTCGCGGGCCTGTGCGAGATCGATCACCGAGACGTCGTCGCCGGTGACGTTGGCGGTGTAGGCGCGCTGCCCCTGCGGATCGATCGTGATGCCGAACGGGTGCTGCCCGACCGCGACGACCCGCGTCTCGCGCCGGGTCGCGGCATCGACGAGCGAGACCGAGTTCGCCTCGCGGTTGGCCACCAGAAGCGTCGCGCCGTCGGGCGTGACCGCGATGCCGGAGGGCGACGCGCCGACCGCGATCTCGCCGTCGAGCCTCAGGCCCGCCTCGCCCGGCACCAGCACGAAGAGCCGGCTGGCGTACCAGTCGGCGACGTAGACCGCCCCGGTCCTCGGGTTGACGGCGATGCCGAGCGGGCCGCCCGGCAGGGCCAGCATCTGCACGACGCTGCGTGAGGGCAGGTCGATCACCGCCACGCCCGGCCCGTCGGGCCGCGTGACGTAGGCGGTCCTGCGATCGGGCGAGAGCGCGACGCCCGCGGGCGAGCCCGCCACCGGGATTTTCCGCAGGATCGTGCCGGCATCGAGGTCGATCACGTCGACGGCGTCGTCCCCTTGCGCGGTGACGACCGCCTCGCCCGCCAGGGCCGGCGGGAACGCCAGCCCGAGGCACAGGGCGAGGACACCGGCGCGCTGCCCACCCCAGAATTTGCGCCGCGCGGGACGGCTCAAGACCCCTTCTCGACCTGGGCCTTCAGGGCGTCCAGGCCGGTGCGGTAGAGGCCGCGCACGGCCTTCTGCGAGGCCTCGTCGTTCAGTTCGGGCGGCGGATCGTTGTTCATGTAGCCGCGGTAGAACGCGCCGCTCCAGGCGACCTTGGACTTGCCGTCGCCGTCCGGCTCGACCTTGAGCGTGGACGAATAATCGTTCACGGGAAGCGTCTTCACGTCGACCTTGGTGATCCGGTACGCGTAGGTCATAGCCTCGGCGGAGTACTTGTAGAGGCTCTCCTCCACCGTAGCGCCGCCCTTGAGGGTGATGAGCCGGGTGGCCTTGTCGGGCGTGTTGCCCTCCTTGCCCTCGGTCTTCTCCACCGGCGGCAGCCAGCTCATGTCCTGGAAGTTACCGATCACCGCCCAGACCTTGTCCGGGCTCGCGTTGATCTGCACGGTCTCCTCGACCTTCCGGCGGGTCGGGCCGTGGGCCTGGGCGGTCGTGGCCAGGATTGCGGCGAGCGCCGCGGCGGTCGTGAGGGCGGATAGTCTCATGGACGTCTCTCTCCTGTATGGCCGCGTTCCGCACGCGGCGTCTGCTTCAAGCGAGGCTGCGCGCGTCGCGGTTCAAGGCCGCGGCGACCTTGTCCTCGATCCATCCCCAGGCCTCCCGCTCGCGCGAGCCGGCCGTCTTGGAGATCGCGATGGCGAGGTAGCGCATCTCCGCCAGAACCTTGTCCGCGGGCAGCATGTGCAGGCGCGTCGACAGGATCGCCGCCTCCAGCACCGCGGCCTGCGCCCGGTTGTAGCCGATGAACGGCGCGTGGGCAGCGGCGTGGACCGTGCGTCCGCGGTATCGCGGGCGGGTCTCGTCGGCCTCGACCGCCTCCACCGCGAACTCGGCGTGGCCGAAGCTGTCGGCGAGCCGCCGGCCCGGGATCTTGTCGCAGGCCACCACCGGCCAGTCGCGCCGCCCCGTGACGGCGCCCGCGATCACCCGCACGTCGCGGGGGCTCGACGCGCAGAAGAACGGGTTCGCGTCGAGGTTGAGGATGGTCGGCGAGGGCCGGAACGGCGCCAGGATGGTGTCCTCGCCCTCGCGGATCAGCCCGAACGGCACGAGGTGCAGGGCGCCCTCGGGCGAGAGCGTCGTGACGATGGTCTCGAGGATCAAGGGCACCCGCTCACGCCTCCCCGGCCGGCACGAGCTTGCCGCACGCGATCCTCTGCGGCGCGTCCCGCGGCGTCTCGGCGACCGCCGCCGCGCGCCCGGCCTCGTCCGGCGCGACGGTGCGGGGCGCCGACGCGTCGGCCTCGGTCGGGACCCGCGCGTCGCGGGTGGCCGCCGGGGCGTCCGGGCCGGAATGCTTGGTGTGGCCGGCCTGCTTGAAGGCGGTGGTGTCCGCGACCTCGGCCTCCGCCGCGCAGGCCCAGTCCAGCGGCTCGTCCTGGACGTAGCGCTTGCCCAGCCGCCACGCGGTCTCGGCCTTCGCCAGCTCGCCGCCGAGGTAGAAGGCGTGCGCGCCGTCGCTCGCGACATCCAGGTCGGGGAAGAAGGCCATCGCGTCGGTGCCGACCCGGTGAACGTCGCGGTTGTACACGTGGATGCCGTCCTCGGCGATCGCGATCCGGTAGTTCGGGTCCCGCACCGCGGCGGCCAGCCCTGCGATCTCGTCGGGCGTCTGCACGAAGGGACGCTTGTCGTGAAGGGCCAGAAGTGCCCGGCCGTAGCCCTTGGGCAGGGCGGCGTCCTGCTTGGCGGCGTACATCACCCGGCGGGCGGCGTCGTGCTCCTCCACCGTGCGGCGGGTGTGGTTGGAGACCTGCACGATCAGCACGTTGCCGATCGCGAGTTCCGAGCACATGCCGGCGAGCAGGGCGGTGATGCCGAGGCTGTCGGCCTCGGTGAGTTCGGTGAGGTTGCCGGTGCCCATCATCATCGCGATGTCGGGCCAGCGGGCCCGCGTCTCGCGGTAGCGGGCAATCGAGTCGACGAAGCCGAAGTGGATCGGCTCAAGGATCGGGTCGGCGATGAACGGCCGGCCGGCCGTGCGCATCCGCGCGATCGCGCGATCCAGCGACGGCAGGTCGTCCGGCCGCACCGGCACGAGGATCGGCACCGCCTCTGTCTCGAAGGCGAGGTCCAGCGTCTCCTCGTTGAGGCTGAGCAGGAAGTCGGCCCCGGCCGCCGCGCCGCGGCGCAACTCGTCGACGGAGAACGAATCGACGCTGACCCGAAGGCCTTCCGCCTTCAGGCCGCGCACGCAGTCTTCGAGGTGCGGGAACGCCGTGTCCGGCAGGCCGCCGAGGTCGATGACGTCGGCGCCGCGCCGGGCGAGGTCGAGGCCCTTGGCCACCACCTCGGCAGCCGTCATCTTGGAGGCGTCGACGATCTCCGAGAAGATGCGCAGGTCGTGCCGGGACAGGTCGACCGTGCGGCCGGCGAGGCCGAGATGGGCCGGCAGGTCGACGATCTCGTCCGGCCCGCGCTCGACCGGCAGGCCGAAATGGCGGCTCAGCGCCGCGGGGCTCGCCCGGCAGCGGCCCGGCAGGACGATACGGGTCGCGCCCTCCGGCATGGTCACGCGGCGGCGGATGATCTCCTCGGTCATCAGCGCGGCGACCTTCACGCCGGCATCCGCGATGCTCCAGGCGAAGCGCTCGGCCGGCAGGGTGCCCGCGACCTTCTCCAACCGGGCGCGGGCGAGCTTGCCGGTGACGAACACGATGTGCTCGGCCGGGCGCGTCTCGGCGTCCGACGCGCTCACGCGGCGATCCGGTCGGGCAGGGTCGCGATGCCGGCCGGTCCCCAGAGTTCGATGCAGCCTGCAAAGCGCGCGGCGAAGGCCGGGAACGCGGCGTCGACAAGGCCGAGACGGGCGAGGTCCGCCGGGCTCCGGCCGGACGGCGCGTCGGCGGACTTCACCAGCACGCAGCGCGCGGCGCCGATCCCGCGCGCGAGCCAGAGCGCGAGGCTGTCGGAGGTGACATCCCAGGTCTCGGCGATGTCGGGATGGCCGGCCTTCAGCAGGGCAGGGTCCCAGACGACGGTTTCGTGTTGCGCGAGGCTGCGGGCTTTTCCCTCTCCCCTGTGCGGGAGAGGGGGGCCCGCGAAGCGGGTCGGGTGAGGGGAGCGCGTCGTCCGGAAAGGTCGCTCCCCTCTCCCGACCCTCGCTGACGCGAGGGCCACCCTCCCCCGCAGAGGGGAGAGCGCGGCGGGTACGACTGAACGCAGAGATAGCCGCGGCTCGATCGCGTGAAAGACCTTCGCCATCCGGCCCATCGCATCGAGCGCCAGCCGATGCGCGACGGAATCGTCGAAGCCGTCGCGTCGTTGCGCCTCACGCACCGCATCGGCGAAGGCGCCCCCGCCGGGCACGATCACGCAGCGGCCGTGAACGCCGTCGGCGAGCGCGGCGAGGAGGCCCGAGAGCCGGGCCGGGTCGGCACGCAGGCTGCCGCCGACCTTGACGACGGCGAGCGGCCTCACGCGGCGTCTCGGGCGGCGAGACCGCGCAAGGTCCGCACGGCGTCCGCGACGCGGGCCGGATCGAGGGCGCTCCGCCGATCGCCCCGCAGGCAGAGCCCGCCGCGGAAGCCGAGATAGTCCGGCCGGTGGCGGGCCAGAGCGGCGGCGTCGGCGGTACGGAGCGACCCGGCGAGGCCCGAGATCAGCCCGCGCGCCCGGCAGGCGGCGGTGAAGGTTTCGAGCCGGTGGGAGTTGAGAAGGTCGGGCAGGCGCCAGCCGTCCTTGCCGGCGGTGTCGATCATCGCCCCGCGAAACCCCGCCGCGGCCAGCGCGGCGACGGAGTCCGGCCTCGGGTCGTCCTCGGCAAACAGCACGGCGATCAGGCGCCCGGGCGCGGCGTCCGCCGCGCGGCGCAAGGCCGCCACCTTGTTCAGGACCGCGGGGCGGACTGCGACCTTGACCCAGTCCACGCCGCTCTCCGCCATCGCGCGGACGTGGGCCGCCATCGCGGCGTCCCCGTCCGGCTCGCCCGCCACGGCGCTCGTTGCGGCGCGGCCGGCAACGGCTGCGCGGATCGCACGAACGGCGGCGAGCGGCAAGTCGCCAAGCGCACCGCGATCCGGGTCCTTGGCGTCGATCAGGTCGGCGCCGGCGCGGATGGCGGTCTCCGCCTCGGCGGCGTCGCGGACGCTGACGAGGAGGCGGGGGGGGCTTCCGGGTTGCGGCGACTCGGACACGATGGACTCGACAGCGTTCGAAACAGTGGAAAAAAATCAGGACTTGCCGGGCAGGGGCTCGGCCAGCAGGCGGTTCTTGACGATCCAGCGCATGGCGTGCGTCCAGGTGTCGTCGGTGTCGGCCCGGATCACCACCTGCCCGCCGCGCACGACCTTGCCGGTGGCCGCGTCCGCGATGACGACGTTGAGGTTGAAGATCTGGCCCGATCCCTTCTCCACATAACCGGTCACGGCCAGATCCGCACCTAGCGCCTTGGCGATGGGCGCGGCGCAGCCGTCGCACCTGTAGAGCGGCCCCTGCTTGTCCACCTCCTTCGCCTGGGGCGCGGTGTCGACGGGTTCGAGGCCGGCCTTGTCCTTGAGCGCGCTGCGCAATTCATCGGTCACGAGGGCGAGCTTGCGGGCCTCGTCCGGACGGGCCTTACGGCCACCGACGACGCCCGGGTCGAACAGCTCGACGGGGAAGATCGCCGCCTTCTCGGGTCCGGCGAGCACCGCGCCGGGATGGCAGAGGGCGAGGAAGGCAATCGAACCCGCGAGGCGCGCGCGGCGGAGGGGCATGGCGGGGCTCCGGGTCGGGGCGGGACGCGCGAACCTCGCGGGTCGCGTCTCCTTATAGCTCCTTATAGGTCGTGCGGCCGGGCGGTTTGGCAATCCCAGCAGCCGGGCCCAGCAGCCGGGCACGGCACCGGGCGGGCCACGGAACGCCGGCACGGCGCTTCGCGGGACCGGGCGTTGAGTCGGGGGTCCGAATGCTGTTACGTGCCGCCCCGATGCACGATCCTGCACGATACCTCCGCGCCGCCGCGATCCTCGCGCTCGCCGCATCGGCGGCCCCGGGCGACGGTGCCCGGGCCCAGGAGCCCGCGGCCGCGCCGAGCCCGCCCGCGGAAGCGGCCGCGACCCATGTCGGCCTGATCTACCGGCCGCAGCCGGCGCCGTCCTCCTACGACGCCGAAGCCCCTCCCGAGGACGAGGGGGTGGCCGGGGCACGGATGGGGATCGCCGACAACAACACCACCGGCCGCTTCACCAAGCAGACCTTCGCCCTGGACGAGATCGCCCTCGTCGAGGGCGGCCCGAGCGCGGTCGACGCGGCCAAGGCGCTGATGGGCAAGGGCATCCGCTTCCTCGTCCTGGCGCTCCCGGCCGACGAGGTGCTGGCCGTGTCGGAGGCTGCCGGACCCGGCACGGTCGTGCTCAACGCGCAGGCCCCGGACGATCGCCTGCGCGGGCCCGATTGCCGCGCGAACATGTTCCACGTGGCGCCGTCGCGCGCGATGCTCACCGACGCGCTGGCGCAGTACCTGACCGTCATGCGCTGGCGGAAGTTGTTCCTGATCGTCGGGCCGACCGACGCGGACAAGCTCTACGCCGACGCGATGCGCAACTCGGCGAGAAAATTCGCCCTGAAGCTCACCGCGGAGAAGCCCTGGACCTTCGGGCCGCTGGCCAAGGCGCGGGGCGACACGCCGACCCGGGCCGAGGCGATGGTGTTCACCCGCGGCCTCGACTACGACGTGGCGGTCGTGGCCGACGAGGAGGCCGATTGGGGCGATTACGTCCCCTATCGCACCGTCGATCCGCGGCCCGTCGCGGGCACGCAGGGTCTCGTGGCGACCACGTGGTCGCCGGTGCTGGAGACGTGGGGCGCCGCGCAGGCGCAGAACCGCTTCCGGCGCCTCTCCGGCCGCCTGATGCGGCCGCTCGACTATCAGGTCTGGGCCGCATTCCGCGTCGTCGGCAACGCCGCCACGACCACGAAGAGCACCGATCCCGCGGTGATGATCCCTGCGCTGACCGAGCCGACTTTCGGGCTGCCGGCCTACAAGGGCGTCTCGCTGAGCTTCCGTCCCTGGGACCACCAGTTGCGCCAGCCGCTGATCGTGGTGCAGCCCAGGGCCCTGGTCTCGGTGGCACCGGAGCAGGGCTTCCTGCACCAGCGCACGCCGCTCGACACCCTCGGCACCGACCTTCCCGAGACGACGTGCAAGTTCAAGTGAGCGGCGACGCGTGCGGATCACGAAGCGCCCGGCGCCGATGGGCCGCCCTCGCATCGGGCGGAAAACGCCCTACACTCCCCTCTACGGGAATCCGGCGCCGATAGAGCGCCACGGGAGGACGTGACATGGACCGCTGCGTGAGAGCAGGGCTGGGGCTGGCGGCGTTCGCCGCGGCACTCGGCCCGTCGGCGTCGGCCGAAGCCTACACGGTCTACGTCTCCAACGAGAAGGGCAACTCGGTCAGCGTCATCGACTCGGCGACCATGGCCGTCACCGCGACCTGGAAGGTCGGCCGGCGCCCGCGCGGCATCGTCGTCAGCCGGGACGGCAAGGAGGTGTTCGTCTGCGCCAGCGACGACGACCGCATCGACGTCCTCGACACCGTCAGCGGCAAGGTGGTGCGCTCGCTGCGCTCCGGGCCGGACCCCGAGCAGTTCACCTTGGATGCCACCGGCAACCCGCTCTACGTCGCCAACGAGGACGACAGCCAAGTCACGATCATCGACATCGAGAAGAACAAGGTGCTGGCCGAGGTGCCCGTGGGCGTCGAGCCGGAGGGCATGGGCCTGTCGCCGGACGGCAAGGTCCTGGTGAACACCTCCGAGACCACCAACATGGCCCACTTCATCGACACCAAGACCTTCCAGGTCATCGACAACGTGCTGGTCGATGCCCGCCCGCGATTCGCCGAGTTCACGGCGGACGGCAAGTTCCTGTGGGTCTCGTCCGAGGTCGGCGGCACGGTGAGCGTGATCGACGTGGCCCAGCGCCGGGTCGTCAAGCGGATCACCTTCAAGATCCCGAGCGTGAACGACGAGGCGATCCAGCCCGTCGGCATCCGCATCACGAAGGACGGCACCAAGGCCTTCGTGGCGCTGGGCCCGGCCAACCGCGTCGCCGTGATCGATGCCAGGAGCTACGACGTGCAGAAGTACCTGCCGGTGGGGCAGCGCGTCTGGCAGCTCGCCTTCACCCCGGACCAGGCGATGCTGTTTTCCACCAACGGCACCTCGAACGACGTCTCGGTGATCGACGTCGCGGCGGAGAAGGTGGTCAAGAGCATCCCCGTGGGCCTGCTGCCCTGGGGCGTGGCGATCTCGCCGCAGTGATCGGAACCGCCCGAAGCGGCGGCGCGAGGGGAGGGGAACGGTGGTGACGAGGCGGATCTCGACGATCGCGGGGCTCGGTCTCGCGATGCTGCTGGTGGCCGGTCCCGCGGCCGGCCTCGACCTCACGAAGAAGCGCGAAAACCTGCCGGATCTCGTCCTCGGCGACGCGGAGGGCAACGACTTCGTCGTCGAGAACCGGGACATCGAATTGGAATCGGGGCGGGCCTACCGGCTGCGCATCGTCGCCAAGGGCCGCCAGGAGTACAAGTTCTACGCGCCCGAGTTCTTCCGCTACGTCTGGTGGAACCAGATCGTCATCAACCATCTCGAGATCCACGGCGGCGGTCCGCCCGACCACTTGGAGTTCGACGATCCGGGCGAGATCGCGATCGAGTTCGTGGCGATCAAGCCGGGCACCTACACCTGGGCCGCCCGCGGCCTGGAGCCGAAGGGCATGGCCGGCACGATCACGGTGAAATGATGCGTGTTCGCGACATCCACGATCTCCTGAACGCGCCTTTCCCTCCCCCCTCTGCGGGGGAGGGTGGGCCTCGCGTCAGCGAGGGTCGGGAGAGGGGAGCGCCCTGTCCTGATAACGCGCTCCCCTCTCCCGACTTAGCTCGCGGGCCACCCTCCCCCGCAGAGGGGGGAGGGAAGGTGCGGTGCCTCGGTCTAGCATTTCTCCTCCTGACGACGCCTGCGCTCGCGGACGACAAGGCCGCCTGCGCCGAGGGCATCGCGATGATCCGGGACGCCGTCGCCAAAAATCCACCCGAGGCGGTGCTGCCCAAGCTCAAAAAGGCCCTGCGCGTGGCCGAGCGCGAGCAGGGCGAGGGCGAGTTCAACGAGTGCCTCGACGCGGTCGGCGATGCCCGGCGGGTGCTTCCCCGATGAGCGAGGCCGCACCGGCGCTGGAGGTCGCCCACGTCAGCCACAGCTTCGGCGCCCGCGTCGCGCTCAGCGACGTGTCGATCACCGTCGGGCGCGGGCGCTTCGTGGCGCTCCTCGGGCCGAACGGGGCCGGCAAGACGACCCTGTTCTCGCTGATCACCCGCCTCTACAACAACCGCCACGGCCGGGTCGCGATCTTCGGCCACCCGCTCGACCGGGAGCCGTCGCGCGCGCTCGCCCGCCTCGGCGTGGTGTTCCAGGCGCGGACCCTGGACACCGACCTCACCGTCGCGCAGAACCTCCTGTACCACGCGGCCCTGCACGGCATCCCGCGGGCCGCCGCCAAGGCGCGCATCGCCGTGCTGCTCGACCGGGTCGGGCTCGCCGACCGGTGCGCCGACAAGGTGCGGACGCTCTCGGGCGGCCAGTCGCGCCGGATCGAGATCGCGCGCGCGCTGGTCCACCACCCGAGCCTCTTGCTGCTCGACGAGCCGACCGTCGGCCTCGACCTCGAATCGCGGGCCGACATCGTCGCCATCATCCGCGCCCTGGTGCGGGAGGAGGGATTGTCGGTGCTGTGGGCCACGCACATCTTCGAGGAAATCGCGGCCGACGACGACGCCGTTGTGCTCCACCGGGGCCGTATCGTGGCACGGGGCAGGGCCGGGGGCATCGGCGAGGCGGACGAGACGCTGGCCGACGCGTTCCGGCGCTTGGTCGCCGAGCCCGTGAGGGCGGCGGCGTGATGCCGAAATCGATTGGAAGCGCCCGCGTCTCAAGCGTCAAAGGGCAGACCCTCATGAGTACGCCCTCGACCATCGCGGCGCAGGCCACAGCCCCCACGGAGAAAGCTCCCGCTCACCTCGGGCGGCTCGACGCGATCGGCTACCTGATCTGTCTCGGCGGCATCGTCCGCCGCGAGCTGCTGCGGTTCTTCAACCAGAAGGAACGGTTCTTCTCGGCCCTGGTGCGGCCGCTCGTCTGGCTGTTCATCTTCGCGGCGGGGTTCCGCAACACGCTCGGCGTCTCGATCGAGCCGCCCTACCAGACCTACGTGCTCTACGAGGTCTACGTGGTGCCGGGGCTGGCCGTGATGATTCAGCTCTTCAACGGCATGCAGTCCTCGCTCTCGATGGTCTACGACCGCGAGGTCGGCTCGATGAAGGTGCTGCTGACGAGCCCGTACCCGCGCTGGCTGCTGCTGCTCGCCAAGCTGATCGCGGGTGTCTCGGTCTCCGTGGTGCAGGCCTACGCGTTCCTCGCGGTGGCGTGGTTCTGGGAGACCGACATCCCGGGCATCGGCTACCTCGCGGCGCTGCCGGCCTTCCTCGCCTCGGGGCTGATGCTCGGCGCGATCGGCCTGTTCCTGTCCTCCCTGGTGCGGCAACTGGAGAATTTCGCCAGCGTGATGAACTTCGTGATCTTCCCGATGTTCTTCGCCTCGTCGGCCCTCTACCCGCTCTGGCGCATCCGCGAATCCTCCGAGACGCTCTACTGGATCTGCGAGGCGAACCCCTTCAGCCACGCGGTCCAGCTCGTGCGCTTCGCCCTCTACGGGCAGTTCGAGCCGGTGGCCTGCGCCGTCGTCGTCGGCGTGACGCTGGCCTTCTTCACCCTCGCCGTCGTCGCCTACGATCCAGGCCGCGGCATCATGGCCCGGCGCGGAGGCCCGGCCGGAGACCCCGCATGACCAAGCTTCTCCTCACCGCCCTCGCGATGGCGGCCGTCCTCGCCGGGCCGGCTCGCGCGCAGCCGCGGAGCGATCCCGACTGGCCCTGCGTTCAGCGCAAGGTCGCCTCCCTGAGTCCCGGCCAGTTCTGGACCGGGCCCGACATCGCCGCCGCCGGCGCCTGGGGCGACGACAACGACGCGGCGGTGGTGGCCCAGAAGATCGCCTCGCGCCGCACCGAGCTCACCGAGGTCGATCCGCTCCTCGACGCCTACGTCGCCACGCTGCCGTCCGCGGACAAGGGCCAGCGGCTGACCCGCGTCTACGCCGGCGTGTTCGAGGTCCTCAACGGCGAGCGCAACAAGGTGATGAACGGGATCACCCGCTACGCGCAGGGGCAGCGCCGCATGGCCGAGCGCATCCGTGAGGAGGCCGACACCATCAGCCAGACCAAGGACGGGCCGAGCGCGGCCGACGCCCGCGAGGTCTCGAAGGAGCAGTCCGACATCGAGACCAAGTTCGCCTGGGACCGGCGCATCTTCCAGGAGCGCAGCCAGTCGCTGACCTACGTCTGCGAGGTGCCGCAACTGCTGGAGCAGCGGCTCGGCGAGATCGCGCGGAAGATCCAGGCGCGGCTCTGAGGGCGGGGCGCCGACCCGTCCGGCGATCGGGTTGCGACGGGTTGATCGCTGCGCGGGGTCTCGGCAATCGCCAGCCCGTCGAATTGCCGAAAGCTCCCGATCCGGATTGCCTAATCTGCCCTAAGCTGTTGAATTCGTAAGACAAATCTGTTGCCGAGACGTCACGTGCAGCCGGTTTCCGTCCGTGCTCCGCAGGCGGATGCCTGATTCGACCCTTGCCGCTCCGCTCCCCGATTGTCGAACCCCGCCGCCGCTTGCATGAGTGCCGGGTAAGCCCCGGACGATAAGGGGCGCGGGTTCGATCCAGAAGGTTGGGGAATGACCATGCGGGTGCTTCGCGAAAGCCTCATCGCATCGGTGGCGTTGCTGCCGTGCACGGCCTACGCCCAGAGTTCGGTGACGCTGGGCGAGATCAGCGTGGTCGCCACGACGCCGGTCGGCGGGTCCGGTTCGGGCACGACGCGGGCCGCTCCGCCGCTGGGTGCGACGCCCGTCGTCACGCAGCAGGCGGTTCCGTCCGCGACCATGCCGCGCCTGCGCGGCGGCGAGCAGCCGCTCGACAAGATCCCGAGCACCGTCGAGACGGTGACGGCGGCCGACATCGACATCGACCGCGGCACCTTCAGCGCGGTCGCGACGCTGGCGCGGCGCACGCCCGGCCTCAACCTGTCGGACTCCCAGGGCAACGCGAACCGCACCGACGTGAACTACCGCGGCTTCACCGCCTCGCCGGTGCAGGGCGTCCCGCAGGGCTTGGCCGTCTACCAGAACGGCGTGCGCATCAACGAGGCCTTCGGCGACACCGTCCAGTTCGACCTGATCCCGCCGTCCGCGATCCAGCGCATCGACATCGTCACCGGCAACCCCGTGTTCGGCCTCAACGCCATCGGCGGCGCGGTCAACATCCAGATGAAGAACGGCTTCACGTGGCAGGGCGCGGAGGTGACCGCGCTCGGCGGCTCGGACGGGCGTATCGCCGGCGGGCTCGAATACGGCACGATGGTCGGCCCCTGGAGCTTCTACGTCAACGGCGACGGCCTGAACGACCGCGGCTGGCGCTACGAGAGCCCGAGCACCATCGGCCGCCTCTACACCGACCTCGGCTACCGCACGCTCGATTCCGAGTTCCACCTGATCGGCAACTTCGCCCGCACGTTCTTCGGCGCCGCCGCCGCGGCGCCGGTCGACTTCACCCACGTCGATCCGCGGGCGATCTTCACCTACCCGCAGACCACGCTGACCGAGATGGGCACCATGCAGGTGACCGGCCGGGTCGACATCTCGCCGACCTGGGACCTTGCCGGCAACGCCTACGTCCGCCGCTTCAGCAACACCTACGTCGACGGCAACGACGGCAACTTCGAGGGCTGCAACCGGCAGAGCAGCTTCTTCACGCCCCGCCGTCTCTGCTTCGAGGACGACGGCTTCGTGCGTGGGCCTAACCAGACGCAGGCTCAGTTCCGCGACCAGTTCCTGATCCTCGGGCAGGGCGTGAACCCGCCGGGCCTCCCGTTCACGCCGAACGTACCCTACGGCACGCTGGACGTGACCAAGACCGAGGCCACCGGCTACGGCGGCTCGCTCCAGGCGGCCAACCGCGACAAGGTCTTCGGCTTTGGGAACAGCTTCGTCGTCGGCGGCAGCATCGACGCGGCCGACTTCACCTTCAAGTCGTCGAGCACGCTCGGCGTGATCAATTCTGACCTGTCGGTGACCACCGATCCGAACAACCCCTATTACGGCACCATTCCCGGCCTCGGCACCACGCAGTTGCGCACGCTTGCCGCGCTCGGCATCGCGCCCTCGAACGTGCTCGGCTCGAACCTCTACCTCGGCCTCTACGCCACGGACACGTTCGACATGACCGACCAGCTTTCGCTGACGGCCGGCGCGCGGCTGAACTTCGCCCGCATCACCACGACCGACCAGACCGGCTTCTCGCCCGACGTGAACGGCACCTATTATTACAACAAGATCAACCCGGTGGCCGGCCTGACCTACCGGTTCACGCCGGGCCTGTCGCTCTACGGCGGCTACTCGGAATCGAACCGCGCCCCGACGCCGCTGGAGATCGCCTGCTCCAATCCGAACCGGCCCTGCCTCCTGCCGAACTCGCTCGTCGCCGACCCGAAGCTCAAGCAGCTCACCGGCCAGACCTACGAGGTCGGCATCCGCGGCAATATCCCGAACTTCTATGACGGCGGCCTCGTGACCTACAAGGTCGGCGCCTTCCGCACGGATCTCGCCAACGACATCATCCAGCTCGCGACCCCCGGCAACGCCGCCCGCGGCTACTACGTCAACGTGCCCGCGACCCAGCGCCAGGGCGTCGAGGTCGGGGCCGAGTACACCCGCGGCGACCTCTCGGTCTACGCCAACTACGCGCTGATCGACGCGACCTTCCGGTTCAACGGCACCCTGTCCGCGCCCAACAACCCGCTGTCGGACGACGGCGCGATCAACGTGACGCGCGGCAACAAGGTGCCGCTGATCCCCGACCACCAGTTCAAGGTCGGCTTCGACACCCTGATCCTGCCGGGCTGGCGCTTCGGCATGAACCTCCAGGCGTTCTCCTCGGCCTACTACCGGGGCGACGAGTCGAACCTGAACCCGAAGCTGCCGGCCTACTACGTGCTGGGCCTCAACACGAGCTACCAAGTCACGCCGAACCTTCAGGTCTTCGGCCTGATCACCAACCTGACCAACAACCGCTACGCCAACTTCGGCACCTTCGCCGAGCGCGGCAACGTGGTGGGCAACCTCGCCATCAACGATCCGCGCACCACGACGCTCGCCCAGCCGCTCTCGATCTACGGCGGCCTGCGCTACGCCTTCGGCGAGGCCCCCGCGCCGATGCCGGAGCCGATCATCCGCAAGTATTGAGAGCCAACGGATCGGGTGGGGAAGGAGGCGCGGATCGAAGGGTCCGCGCCCTTTTCGCACGCGCGAACGACCGACCTGCGGCTTCAGGTCACCGGAACACGGCCGCGCGCCGCGGCTTCCCCACGCCGGACCGTGTGACGCGGGCGCGCCCGCCGCGCGACCTCGATCAGCACCAGGGAGACGACGCATTATGCGACTTGCTCACGCCCTTGCGGGCGCCCTCCTCCTCGCCTCGGCGGCCCCGGCGCTCGCCAGCTCCTGCTCGGAGGAGATCGCGACGCTGGAGCGGCGCCTCGACAGCGCCGGCGCCGAGACGGTGACCGGCAGGGAGCCGGCCGGCGGGGCGACCTCGTCCAACTCCGGCAAGGCGCTCGACAAGCCGCCGGCCGGCGAGCCGAGCGATCCGGCGACCACCGCCACCGCCGGCGGCGTCAAGTCGGCGCGCGACCTCGTCGAGAAGGCTCGCGTCGAGGAGAAGGCCGGCAAGGCGGAGGCCTGCCGCGAGACGATCATGAAGGCCAAGGAGCAGGCCGGCGCGCTGCCGTAGCCCCTTCGCGTTCGGAGGATCGCACACCGCAGCCGATCAGTACGCGTTCTCGGTCTTCAGAAGGGCGAACGGGGTGGTGAGCAGGATCTGGAGGTCGAACAGCACCGACCAGTTCTCAATGTAGTACAGGTCGTGCTCGACCCGGCGCTGGAGCTTCTCGGAGGTGTCGGTCTCGCCGCGCCAACCGTTGACCTGCGCCCAGCCGGTGATGCCGGGCTTGACCTTGTGGCGGGCGAAGTAGCCGTCGACCACCTGATCGTAGAGCGTGTTGGCGGCCTTGGCCTGGAGGGCGTGGGGGCGGGGGCCGACGAGCGACAGGTCGCCCTTGACGACGTTGAAGAGCTGCGGCAGCTCGTCGAGGGAGGTCTTGCGGATGAAGCGCCCGACCCGGGTCACCCGCGGATCGCCCTTGGTGACCATCTTCGCGGCCCCCGAGTCGCAGGCATCGACGTACATCGAGCGGAACTTGAACACGTCGATGAGCTCGTTGTTGAAGCCGTGCCGCTTCTGGCGGAACAGCACCGGCCCGCGCGAGGTGAGCCGCACCGCCAGCGCCACGCCGAGCATCACCGGCGCGAGCGCGATCAGCATCAGGGTCCCGACGCAGCGGTCGAACACGGTCTTCACCACCACGTCCCAGCCGGCGATCGGCCGGTCGAACACGTCGAGCACCGGCACCGAGCCGAGATAGGAGTAGCTGCGCGGGCGAAGCCGCAGCTTCGTCGCGTGTGCGGACAGGCGGATGTCGATCGGCAGCACCCAGAGCTTGGACAGCATCTGCAGGATGCGCCCCTCGGCCGAGATCGGCAGGGTGAAGACGATCAGGTCGAGGCGCGCGCGGCGGGCATAGGCGACGAGGTCGCTGACGGTGCCGAGCTTCGGGTAGCCGGCGACGACGTTCGAGGAGCGGTCGTCGTTGCGGTCGTCGAACACGCCGACGATGCGGATGCCGCTGTCGGCCTGCGCCTCCAGGGCCGCGATCAGCGCCGCGCCGTCCTTGCCGCCGCCGACGATGGCGGTGCGCCGGTCGAACCGGCCCTTGCGGGTCTGCGCCCCGATCACGCCCGCCAGCGCAAAGCGTCCGGCCAGCAGCAGCCCGAGGCCGCTGGCGAAGAAGGCGGCGAGCCAGAGGCGGGAATAGTGGTCGGAGACCTTGGCCAGCACCAGGGCGGTCGCGACGACGAGGAAGGCCAGCGTCCAGCCGGCGGTGAGGTGCGACGCGGTCTTGAAGAACGCGCGGAAGGCGCCGATGCGGTAGGTCTTGGCGGCCTGGAACGCGGCGACCGCGAGGATCGCGACCGCCCCGATGGCACCGGCATAGGTGATGCCGAACGGGACGACGCCGCGGAGCAGCACGAGGTGGAGGGCCGCTCCGAGGGCGCAGATCAGGCCGAATTCGGCCGCGCGCACGAGGCCGGCGACGACCACGGGCGAGATCGCCTTGGCCGGCAGCGCCACCACGGTCTCGGCGAGCGGGGTGCCCGCCGCACCGACGCCCGCACCCATCCCCTCGGCTTGTCCGGCCGCCTTGAGAAGATCACGAACGTCGAAGGCGCTCATCGGTCACATCCCCCAAGTCTTGCGGCCTGTTTCCCGGTCCGGGGAAGTGTCGCAAGGCAGCCTGTCTGAAAGCTTAAACCGGGGAAACTTGAGGAGATCGTCCGGCCAGGGGCCGACCAAACCCGGATCACGTTCGCGAGACGTGCCTCGGGCGTCGGCTGCTTCCCCCGGAGCTCCGGACGAAGGCTTCCGACGATGGCGTCAGGCGGTCTCGGCCCTCCCGGCGTCGAGGCCCGCTCCCAGGGCCGCGCCCCCGGTCCGTGCGCGGAAGGCGGCGGCGTAGCCCGACAGGACGTCCGCGCCCATCCGCTCCATCGAGAAGCGCCGATGCACGGAGTCGCTGAGCGCCCGGAAGCGGGCAGACCGGCTCTCGGGAGCCTCGTCGAGGACGCGGGCGATGGCGTGCCGGAGCGCGGCCGGGTCCCGAGCCGGAACGAGGTCGCGGGCCGCCGGCCCGAAGATCTCGGGAATGCCGCCGACGTTCGTGGCGACGAGGGGGTGCGCCGCGGCGGCGGCCTCCAGCACGACGTAGGGCAGGGATTCGGCAAACGACGGCACCACCATGATGCGCCCGCGGGCGAGCACCGAGCGGATGCCCTGCGCCGGCTCGAAGGCGACCGCGCCGGCAAGCCCGAGCGCCTCGGCCCTGGCCTGGAGCAGCCCCGCGTCGGGACCGGAGCCGACCATCAGCAGCCGCACCGTGCGCCCTTCCGCCCGCAGGCCGGCCAGCGCTTCGAGCAGGACCGGAAGCCCCTTGGCCTCGCGCAGCTCGCCGACGTAGAGCAGGTCGAACGGGTCGGGGCCGAGCGTCACGGCGCCGAACTCGGCCTGGCTCAGGCCGTTGTGGACGATGCGGCTGACGCCATCGTGCGTGCCGACGTAGGCGCGGTGGCGCCCGGCGACGTACTCGCTCTCGAACAGGAACACGTCGGTGCGGCGGGCGAGGATGCCCTCGGCGCCCATGTAGAGCCGGTGCAGCAGGGTGCCCGGCCGGTAGTTGTAGCTGCCGCCGTGGGGCGTGTAGGCCCGGATCACGGTTCGTCGGGCACGCACCGGGGCGAAGCGGGCGTAGACGCCGCCCTTGGCGCCGTGCCCGTGCAGCACGTCGGCGCCGACGGCATCCGTGCGGCGCGCCACGGCCCGCAGCGCCGCGAGGTCGGACGGGTGCGGGTTGCGCCGCATCGGCAGCCGCGTGACGCCGAGGGCGAGGCAGGGCGCGAGGTCGGCCAGCGCCTGGACGGCGCGGTCGCCCCCGGTGGACGCATCGCAGACGATCCCGACCCGATGGCCGGCTGCGGCCTGGAGCCGGGCGAGATCGACCACGTGCCGGAACAGGCCGCCCACGGGCGCCCGGAACACGTGCAGGATGCGGCGGAACGCGACGTCGGGCGGGCTGGCGGACTCGACCACGGCAAGGTTCTCCAGGCGGCCTACGGCCGGCCCGCAGAAATGTAAGCGTGAGCCCTGTTGAGGCGGTTAAGGACGCCGGACGCCGCGTCGCCGGTCCCGGTCTTTCCAGGGCAAGCGTCAACGCTTGGCTAATACCAAGTCTCACGGGTCATGACCCATGAGGCTCGGCGGACGACCCCCGCCCCGCAGTCGCGGGGGCCAGACCTCGATGAGTCGGGCTCATCGAGGTCTGGGATAAGAGCGCCTTGCGAAATGCCCGACGCAGCGCCGCCGGACCGTCGGCGGCGGTCGAACAGGATGTCGCGAGGCGCGCTCAAGCCGGAACGGCGTCAAGCGAAGGAGCCGCGTTGCCGGGCCATCTCAGAAGAACCGCTCCTTGATGACGATCGTGTCGCCCGGCCGCACCGGGTAGGTCATCGGGACGATGCCCGAGACGAGCCCGTCGCGTCCCGGCTCGCCCGTCAGCCCGAGCCCACCCTTGCTCTCGCCGCCCTTGCTCTCGCCGCCCTTGGCCTCGCGGGTGAGCACGGCGTAGTCGCGCGCCGCCCGCGGCCCGAAGCCGGCCGCTATCGCGACCGCGGTCTCCACCGTCATGCCGCTGACGTAGGGATACTGGCCCGAGGTGGTGACCTCGCCGAGGATGTAGAACGGGCGGTAGACGTCGACCTCGACGGTGACGTGCGGCTCGCGCACGAAGCCCGCCGCGAGCTTGCCCTCGATGGTGCGCGCGGCCTGACCGGTGCTCTGTCCGCCGATCTGAACCACGCCGATCAGCGGCATGGCGATGCGGCCGCCGCCGTCGACGGCGTAGATGTTGGACAGGTTGTCCTGTCCGAACACGATCACGCGCAGGCGGTCGCCGGCGGCCAGCGCGTAGCGGGCGCCGATCGAGCCGGTGCCGGTCGCGTCGAGCTGGTCGGTGCGGAAATCCGGGCGCAGGCAGCCGCCCAGCGCGAGGCTGGTCGAGAGGGCGAGGAGGAGTGCGCGTCGGTTCATCACCACAGCCGTCGTGATTGCCTGATTGCCCAGTGCGTAAACCGTTAAGGTTAAGGAATGCTGACGCGCCGAGGGGCGGCCGGGCCGGCGGCGCCTCTTAACGCTCGGGCAACCTTAACGGGTTCTACTGCACGGACTGACGGATGCGCGGGCTCGTCGCAGTCCGGCATCGCGAAGAGATCGTGCCATGTCCCGCATCCTGCCGCGCGTCGTCCCGCGCGCGACCGCCGCCGACCGACCCCGGTTCGCCGAGGAGCCTGCCGAGGAGCCTGCCGAGGGCTTGGGCCTCGCCCAGGTGTCCACGCTCCTGCGCCGGTCGTGGGCGTGGATCGCGGTGCCGACGCTGCTGGCGGCCGGCCTGTCGACCGTGTTCGTGCAGGTGGTGTCGCCACGCTACACCGGCGAGGCGAAGCTGCTCCTGGAGAACCGCGAGGCCGCCTTCACCCGCACGGCGCAGGAACGGGCTGAGCAGACCCCGCCGATCGACGAGCAGGCGGTGGCGAGCCAGGTCCAGGTGATGATGTCGCGCGACGTCGCCCGCGAGGCGATCCGCCGGCTCAAGCTCGTGGGCAACCCGGAATTCGACCCGAGCGCCGGGACGATCGGCCCGGTCCAGCGCACGCTGATGATGCTGGGCTTGGCCAGGAACCCCCTCGACCGCCCGGCCGAGGACCGGGTGCTGGAGGCCTACTTCGAACACCTGCTGGTCTTCCCGGCGGGCAAGTCGCGCATCCTCTCGGTCGAGTTCCGCGCGAAGGACGCCGACCTCGCCGCGCGCGGCGCCAACACCGTCTCCGAACTCTACATCGCGGCGCTGGAGGCGGCCAAGGTCGACACCGCCCGCTACGCCTCGACCTGGCTCGGGGGCAACATCGAGTCCCTGCGCAAGCGCGTGGCCGAGGCCGAGGCGCGGGTGGAGGCCTACCGCGCCGGCAACGGGCTCGTCGGCTCCACCGGCAGCACGGGCCAGCCGCTGAACGCGCAGCAGCTCGGCGAACTCTCGACCCAGCTCTCGCAGGCGCGCATCCTCAAGGCGGATCTGGCCGGACGGGCGAAGGCCGTCCGGGAGATGATCAAGGACGGGCGCGCCTTCGAGATCCCGGACGTGGCCAACAACGAGGTGATCCGGCGCACGGTCGAGAACCGCATCACGGTCCGCGCGCAGCTCGCCCTCGAAGCGCGCACGCTGCTGCCGGCGCATCCGCGCATCAAGGAATTGACCGCGCAGCTCAACGACCTCGACGCCCAGATCAAGGCCTCGGCCGAGCGTGTCGGGCGGACGCTGGAGAACGATGCCAAGATCGCGGCCTCCCGCGTCGAGAGCCTGCAGGCGGCTGTCGACGGGCAGCGGGACGTGGTGGTCAAGGGCAACGCGAGCGAGATCCAGCTTCGCGCCCTGGAGCGCGAGGCGCGGGTCCAGCGCGAGCAGCTCGAATCCTACCTGTCGCGCTACCGCGAGGCCGCCGCGCGCGACGGCGAGAGCGCGACGCCGGCCGACGCCCGCATCGTCTCGCGGGCGGTGACGCCGGAAGTCCCGTCCTTCCCCAGGAAGCTGCCGATCGTGGCCTTCGCCACGCTGCTGACGCTGATGTTCTCCGTCGGCGCGATCATCGCCCGCCGCCTCCTGTCCGATCCGGACGGCCATCCGGCGCGCACGGACGACCACGCGGAGACGGCCGGGACCACGGACCGCGCGACCGCGGCGCGGCCCGACCGCTTCGCCTTCCCCGAGGCCGCGCCGCCCGCGCACTGGGCCGCCGCCGAGGCCGAGCCGGTCCTGGCCGAAGCGCGGCCGGTGCCGCCCACCGAGGCGTCGCCCGCGGCCGTCCAGCCCGCGGCGGCGATCCACGCCTTCCCGCGGCCGGCCGCGCCTCGGGGCTTCGACCTCGCCCCGCTGATCGCGCGCCTGGAAGCCGGTCCGCGCGTCGGCGGCGCACGCACGGTCCTCGTGGTCGAGACGCGCCGGGACGGCCGCGCCGCATCGCCGGGCGAGACCGGCCTCGCCGAGGCCCTCGCCGGGGCGCTCGGCGCCCGCGCCGCCACCCTCGGCGTCGACCTGAACGGGCCGGAATCCGGTATCGACGCGCCGGGACTGACCGATCTCGTCGCGGGCCAAGCCGCCTTCCTCGACGTGATCCAGGCGGCCGGCTCCGGGCTGCACCGGATCGCGACCGGCCACGTCGAGACCGAGGTGCTGTTCGAGGAGCCGGACGCCCTGGCGATCACGCTGGAGGCGATGGCCGAGGCCTACGACTGGGTCGTGTGCCGCCTTCGCGCCGAGCCCGGCGCCCTCGACCTGCTCGCAGCCGTGGCGCCCCGGATGGACAGCGTCGTCATCGCCTCGAACGCCGCGGTCGACGACCCCGACCTCGGCGACCTGTTCGCGCTGGCCGACGAGGCCGGGGCAGGGCAGGTGCTGGTCGCCCAGGATCGCGCCGCGGGGGGGCGCGCCGCGCATCCCGAGCCGATGCCGCTCCGGCTGTCGGCGGCGTGATCGGACCGAGATGAGGCGGGAGACCGGGGGAAGCCGATCAGCCCGTCGCGACCATCAGGCGGCCTTCAATCGGCGCAGCCGCTGGACGTACCCGAACAGGCGCGGATCGCGCTTGATCCGGCGCTTGAGGCGGGTGATCCGCGCGGCGATCCGGGCGTAGGCGTGGCCGCGCAGGGTGACCGGCAGCATCGCCTCCACGAGCTCGATCGTCTCGTCGCAGATGCTCGCCTTGTAGCGCGCCTCGCCGACGCCGAGGTCCAGTGCCCGGCGGCCGCGCGCGGCCTGCGCGCGCACGAGGTGGCTGAGCAGCAGGTCGCCGGGGCTGTAGCGGGCGATCTCCGGGTCGGCGTCGAAGGCGGTCATCATCCCGCTGTAGCGGCCCGCGTCGACCGCCCCACCGAAGGTCGCGAGCACCCGGCCGCTCGCTTCGATCACCAGGGCGTGGATCTCGATCGCCGGCCGCTCGCCCGCCGTCGCCGCCGCGAGGAAGCGGCGGATCGCGGGCCCGGCGTAAGGGTCGGCGATGCCCATGGCGGAGAAGCGCGCGGCCTTCTGTGCGTAGAAGGCGGCGAGGAACCGTTCCGCCTCCTCCTGGCCGGCGGCCTGACGGTAGGCGACCGGGCCGTGCGCCTCGATGAGGCGCTTCTCCTTCGAGCGCAGCTTCTTGCGCGCATCGGCGCTGAAGGCGCGGCGCACCGTCGCCTCCGGGTCGGGGCCGAGCATCATCCCGTAGCCGTCGCTCGCGGCCGGCTCGCCCGTGAGCGCCAGGGGGTTGACCGCCCCGTCCCAGGTCCGGGGCTGATGGCCGAGGGCGTAGACGTCGATGCCAGCCGCGCGCCCGGCCTGGACGAGGGCGCCGATCACCGCCTCGGCCGGGACGGCCGCGGCGTCGCGGGAGGCGAACAGCGGCAGGTGGTAGTTGGCGTGGTCGCCCCCGACGATGCGGGCCACGGCGACGCCGTGCGCGCGGGCCACGACCAGGGGCAGCAGCATGCGCGGCCGCCCGCCCGCGTCGCGCAGGACGAGGATGCGCAGGGCGTCGGCCGTCCCGTGGGCCCGGTGGAAGGCCGAGACCCAGTCGAAGCGCTGATAGGGCGTCGCGAGGCAGCCGGCCTCCGCCTCGAGGCCGCGCCAGAGAGCCTCGACGGCACCGAGATCCCGGAAGACCTCCGCCGTCAGGCTGCCGGACATCCGCGCGCGGACCATGCTCGCCCCCGTGAGATCCCGTCCGATCGGCCCCTGTGCGAGAACCGTCATCGCGCATCCTCCTGACCGCCGCGCCGCGCGGCGGACGGCATCGTCGGGGCCGAGTTCTGGACCCGGGCTCCTAAGCCGCGGTGTACGCGGGCTTCCCGGCAGGGCAGATGCGCGGGCGTGGGTAACGGACCGTTGCGCGGGCAGTGCAACCGTCCACCATCGCCGCGCCGCCCGGGCAACGCGGACGCGCGCCGCGGCGGTCCCGTCGGCGGCTCAGCCTTTGTTTACGCCGCGCCCGGAAGAGTGGGGCGTTGTCAGACGCCGCGGCGTCGCCGTTCCCGCGCCGAGGCCGCGCATGCTGTCGTCCCGAAACCGACACCGGTTGTTCGAGGCCGGGTTCCGGGCCGTGTCGGCCACGGGCGCCGACCGCTGGCTGGCGCCGGCCGCGCGCGGGCTCGGCGTGATCCTGACGTTCCACCACGTCAGCCCGGAGGAGCCCGGCCCCTATGCGCCGAACCGCCTGCTCGCCGTCACCCCGGACTTCCTCGACGCGACGTTGTGCGAACTCGACGCCCGCGGGTTCGAGATCGTGGACCTCGACGCGGTGCCCGAGCGCCTCGTAACGCCGGACGACCGGCCGCCCTTCGCGGTGCTGACCTTCGACGACGGCTACCGCGACAACCTGGAGCACGCCGCCCCGGTGCTGCGCCGGCACGGGGCACCCTGGACGCTGTTCGTCACCAGCGATTTCGCCGACGGACGCGGCCGGCTGTGGTGGATCGAGCTGGAGCGGGCGATCGCCCGGCTCGACCGGGTCCGCATCGACATCGGCGGACGCAGCCTCGACCTGCCCGCGCGCAGCCCGCAACAGAAGACGCTCGCCTACGAGGCGATCTACCGCGACCTGCGCGGCGGGTCGGAGGCGCGCCTGCTCGACCGGATCGCGGCGCTCTGCGCGGAGGCCGGGTTCCGCGCCGGTGACATCGCGGACGAGCTCTGCCTGTCGTGGCGCGATCTGCGGGCGCTGGGCCGCGACCCATCGGTGACCTTCGGGGCACACACCCGGAGCCATCCCATGCTGGCCAAGCACGAGGCGCGCGCCGCCGCCCACGAGATCGGGGAGGGGCGCGACCGGCTGGCGGCCGAACTCGGGCGGCGGGTGCGGCACCTGTCCTACCCGGTCGGCGACCCGACCGCGGCGGGCCAACGAGAATTCGCTCTCGCGCGCGATCTCGGCTTCGACACAGCGGTGACGACCCGTCCGGGACACCTGTTCGGCGGCCATGCGGGCCACCTGCACGCCCTGCCGCGGGTCTCGGTGAACGGCTGCCACCAGTCGCGGGCGGCGCTCGCCGGTCTACTCTCGGGGGTGCCGCTGATGGCTTGGAACCGCGGCAGGCGGCTCAACGTCGCCTGACACCGCTCGTCGCTGGCGGGGCGAGCGATCCGAATCAGATCCGACGACGCTCGATACGGCGAGACCTACCGGCGGCGGCGGTGCCGGTACGCGCGGACCTCGCCGCTGCCCGCGGTGAAGACCGCACTCTGCCGGCCGCGGCGGACGCGGTAGCGCCCGCGCCGGCCCCCGTGCGCCTCCTCGGCCGGTGCCTCGGCCTGCGGGAGCGCCACCGCGGTCGGCGGAAGCGCCGGTGCGCTCGACGCTTCGCCCGTGGCGTAGCCGCCGGCGACATTCTTGGCGGTGGGGCCGAACATCGCGAGGCACTGGTTGTAGGCCAGATCGTTCTTCAGGCGCTCGCACTCGCCGACGGAGCGCGGCATCCCCTGCGCCAGGGCGGCGCCCGCGAGCCCGACGAGGAGCAGGGCGGCCAACGCGGCAAGTCGCGGGAGCGGTGAGGGCATGGGCGGCATCGGCATCGCGTGGCGGAACGGTCGGGCTGAAGGCCCGCCGCTTCTCGCGCCCGAGTGCGGCGAAAACGCGGGCGCCCTGAGGCTTTGCGCCGAGCCTTCATCCGATCGTCGGTGCCGGAGACGGAGGTCCCGGTCGACGGGCGACGCCCTCAGCGGTCGGGCCGCTCCATCCACTTGATCACGGGCATCAGCGGGAAGATCCAGGCGATGCCGAGGAGGCTGTAGAGGAGGGTCTGGACCAGGGCCGGAGCCTCGGCGATGCGGCTGTCGGCGAGCGCCATCGCCACAGGCGCGTAGACGATGACGAAGGCTAGGATCCCGATCGTCCCGATCAGGGTGCGGACGCGGCGGCGCATGCGGTTCCTCTGGTGTCCGGGGCGGCGTAGCGCCGGCGGGACGGGATGGCAACGTGGCGCTTTCGCAAGCCCGCGGCATTTGCGCGGGCCTGCGGCAAAGCCGGGCGTTGCGGCCGGGACCGGCCGCGCCTAACTCGGTCTCGCATGTTCGAGGCGACCGAGATGATCGCGATGAAGCCCGCCGCTACCCCGCGCCATGACGGCGCCGTCCGCGCGTGGCTCTACCTGCTTGCAGCCCTCGTCGTGGCGATGGTGGCGGTCGGCGGCGCGACCCGCCTGACCGGGTCCGGCCTGTCCATCACCGAGTGGCGTCCCGTGACCGGCGTGGTCCCGCCGCTGTCTGGCGCCGACTGGGCGGCGGAGTTCGAGAAGTACCGCGACACGCCGCAGTACCGCATCCTCAACCAGGGACTGGGGCTCTCCGACTTCAAGGTGCTCTACGCCTGGGAATGGGGCCACCGGCTGCTCGGGCGGATCGTCGGCCTCGCGTTCTTCCTGCCGCTGGTCGCGTTCTGGTGGCGCGGGCGCATCAGCCGCCGCCTCGGCCTCGGCCTGCTGGCGCTCGGCATCCTCGGGGCCGCGCAGGGCGCGGTCGGCTGGATCATGGTGGCCTCCGGCCTCCAGCCCGGCATGACCGCGGTGGCCCCGCTCAAGCTGGCGCTGCACCTGACCATGGCGAGCCTGATCCTGGCCGGCCTCGTCTGGCTCGCCGCCGGCGCGCGCGCGGAGACGGTGTCCCCCGCGCCGACACGCCTGCGGGGTGTGGCCCTCGCCCTGCCGGTGCTCGTCCTGGCGCAGATCTTCCTCGGCGGGCTGGTGGCCGGCTCCCACGCGGGCCTCGTCCACAACACGTGGCCGACCATGGACGGCGACCTGATCCCGCCGGCCGCGGCCCTGTTCCCGGTCAGGCCGTGGATCGAGAACTTCGTCGACAACGCCACCCTGGTGCAGCTCAACCACCGGCTGGCCGCCTACCTGCTCCTCGGCGTCGCGCTCCTCCATGCTCTCGACGCCCGCATCGCGCAGCCCGGCAGGCCCGAGGCGCGGCGCGCGGCGGGCGTCGCCGGCCTCGCGCTGGCGCAGGCCGGCCTCGGCGTCGCGACGCTGCTCCTCGGCGTGCCGCTCTGGTTCGCCCTGGCGCATCAGGTCCTGGCCATGGCCGTCCTGGTGATGGCGACCGTCCACGCCCGCCTGAGCCGCGGCCTCGTCCGGACAGCGCCGCTTCCTGTGCGGACCGTGCCCTCCTTCGGTTTCGAAGGGCTCGCCGGGCGTCGGGCCTGACAGGTCCCAAGGACGACGGAAGGATCGCTTCAGCATCGATCTTAAGGCTGCGCGGCAAAAAGCCTGGGACAGGCGGGTTTTGCGCAGTCCGCCCAGGGAACGAGTGTCCGAGGAAAAGCTTAGCTTTCGTGCGTTGCAGGAGGCTGAGATGTCCCTGGCCGAAGACGGACGACCGCTGACGCTGACGTGGCACTACACTCGGCAGGAGGTGCTCGCCGACGGCGTCGTCCACGGCCTCGGCGTCCTGCTCGGGCTGATCGGCGCGGTCGCCCTTGTGGCGGTGGCGCTCACCGAGCACCTTGGCTGGGGAGAGCGGATTTCGGTGGCGGTCTACGCCACCGCGCTGGTCTCGATGCTGGCCGTATCGGCTACCTACAACCTCTACCCGGTGAGTCCGCGCAAGTGGCTCCTGCGCCGTGCCGACCACGCCCTGATCTACCTCATGATCGCCGGCACCTACACGCCGCTGGTCGCGCTGGTCGGCACCGGCCCGGTCGCCTGGGGGCTGCTCGCCTTCATCTGGGTCGTCGCCGGCATCGGCATCGCCGTGAAATTGCTGCTTCCGGGCCGCTACGACCGGGTCTCGATCGGGCTCTACCTGCTGCTCGGGTGGAGCGGGGTGTTCGCCTACGAAGCGGTGATCGCCGCTCTCCAGCCGACGGCCCTCTGGCTGCTGGCGATCGGTGGCCTGCTCTACTCGGTGGGCGTCGTCTTCCACGTCTGGCGGAATCTCCCTTTCCAGAACGCGATCTGGCATGCCTTCGTGCTCGCGGCAGCGGCCTGCCACTACGGCACGGTGTGGGCGAGTCTCAGCGGCGCTGCAGTGACTTGAGCACCGGCTGCTCGGTACGTCGCTTCAGGGCGCGACGGTCCAGGGGTTGATGACGCGAATGGAGGCCTGCTGCGGAATCAGCGCGGCCGGGGTTCGGGGCGTGCTCTTCAATCGCTCGACGAACTTCCGAGCCTGATCGGCCGGGAGCGCCGCCCGCGGCGCCATCAGCGCGGCGAGCTGGCGGCGGGTGGCGCGGTCGAGGTAGCCGGAGCCTTCGACGGGGACGAAGTCGCGCATGGCGTGGGCCGCATCCGGATCGCCCGTGAACACCCGCGCGCCGGTGCTGAGCACGACGATGTCCCCGGGCCGCAGGGTCTCGTCCTTCATCAAGGCGGCGACCGGACCGGCCTTCATGTCGAGGGGCGTTTGCCGGTCGGTGATCCGGACCTTCAGCGGTTCCGAGCCGGGCAGGGCGGCGTAGCGGGCCCGTGGGCGGGGGTGATAGGCCCGACGGGTATGCCTGCGCTGTTCGCCGGCATAGACCGCCTGATTCGGCGGCGCGGCCTGCGGAGCAGGACGGACACCGAACAAGGCTTCGAAGAACCCGAGTTCGGCCGCCTGCACCTGCGCGGTGCCGACGAGGAGACCGCCGGCCGCCAGGAGGACGACATGGAGCTTCCGGGGCGGCGTCATCGAGGCATCCTCGGCGTAGGGGGCACCGCAGGGCCAAGGGCCGCCCGCGGCGCGGTGTCCAAACCTTAACAGATCGTGACGTTGGCCAGTTCCGGTCGGACCCAGGATAATGGGCCCGAGGCGGACAGGTTCGCGTGTCCGGGCGATCGTTTCGGCCGAGGCCGCAGCAGCCGTCAGCCCGGGGCCGCCTGTTCACCCTCGCCGATGCAGTCGAGTGCGCGCTCGACGGCGCTCACCGCGTCGAGCAGGTTCTGGACCGTCCGCTCGACCTCCAGGGCCGGTCGCCCCATGGCGGCGGCGCGGGCGCTCACCTCTTCGAGCCGGTCGAGCAGCGTGAGGAGGTCGCCGGCCACCGCGACGACCTCGCAGCGGGCGAGTTGCTGCACGGGCGTGGGCGCACGGAAGGGCAGGACGTTGCTCATCGGGTCCTTCTTCGCCCGGTGCGGCGGAATTGACCAGGGCCGGCAGGGCGGCCCTCCACACGAATACCGCGGAGCGCTGCCGCGAAGACACGCCGTGGTGACTCTTTCGTGGCTCCGGGACATCACATCCTCCGCACCCTTCGGCGGCGTGCAGCCGGCCGCCTTGACGCGGGACCCGCGGCGGGACCACCTCGGCCGCGGAACGGGGCCCGCCCGAAGCACCGTCCGACACCCCAGGAATCGCGATGCGCCTCACCCCCCTCGTCCTCGCAGCCGCCCTCCTCGCAGGGCTTTCCGCCTGCAACGGCGGCTCGGACACCCGCAGCGGCTTGGCGGAGACCTTCAACACCGACAATTATCGGCGCTCGAACGACACCAACGGCACTCAGACCCGCCCCGACGTGAACCGCGCCTACACGCAGCCGTCGCTCCCCTCGATCGCCAACCGCGGCTTCTGATCCCCTGACGGTTTCAGGCCGCCCCCGACCCGGCGGGATCAGCTCGATCCGCGAGCCCGGGGCGCTCAGCGCTTAGCCAGCGCGTCGGCGAAGGCCGTGATCCGGTTGCGAGCGTAGGTCGGCAGCCCGGCGCTGATCGAGGTGCCGGTGTTGAAGCTCGAATTGCCCATCAGCACCTGGGCCGGCAGCAGGTTCTTCAGCACCGGCACCCGGGCGTATTCCGCCTTGCGGTCGAGAACGTCGGCCTTGATGGCGAGCGCCATGTAGGTGGTGACGATGGTCTTCATCGGGTCCCCCGGCATCGGCTGGAGCACCGCCAGGAACTTGCCGAAGCGGAGGATCTGGTTGACCCAGAAGATCGTCTGTTCCAGCCCGCCGGTCGCCGCGGTGTCGACCTTCGTGAGCGGTCCGAGGGCGGCGGCCCGCTCCGGCGGCAGGATGCGCAGCTCGCTCTGGAAGGACACGAACTCGGCGATCTTCTTGGAGCCCCCTTCCTCCAGCTTGTTGGCGAGCTTGACGCCGAGCGGCAGCTTGCCCTCGAGGTCGTAGCGGGACTCGATGCAGACGGTGCCGGGCTCGCACCACGGCCGGTCGGGGCGCCGCGCGAAGGCGGCGGCCGGGTCCCGGGTCGGTGTCGCCTCGGCCGGGTCGAGCGCCCTGTGCTTGATCGCCGGGTCCATGGCCTGGACGAAGCCGAGACGCGCGAGCGCCGCGAGGTCGATCGCCTCCGGCGGCCGCGCCACGACGAAGCGCCCCTCGGCGACGTAGACCTTCAGCGCCTCGTGCCGGGGCTTGGCGACGCCGTTCACGCTCACGGTGTAGTCCGGCTCCCGGTAGCCGGGATAGGGCGCGAGCGCAGCCGCCTCCGCGGGCTTGGTCCGCACCCAGTCGAGGTAGGGCGTCAGGCCGTTCTCCGGCGCCGATGGGCTGTCGCGGCGGTCCGCGACCAGGATCGTGCCGGGCGTCAGCGTCGCCGGATCGACCGCCGTCACCGAGGGCACCTCCTTGATGCGCCCGGGCGCAGCGGCCATGCCCGGCTGCGCGAGGGCCTGCGCCGTGGCGGGGAGGGCGCCCGCCGGACAGGCGAGGGCGAGGAGGGCCGCGGAGAAGCGAGCCGGAAGCAGCGTCCGCACGTCGGGAACCTCGATGCGATGGGGGCCGTGTCAGTAGCGCGAGTCGTCGCCGAACAGGTAGTCGGGGTCACGGCGGCGCGGGCGGTCCTCGTCGTCGCCGAAGGGCGAGCGGGCGGTCCGGCCGGGCCAGGGCCTGTAGCCGTCGTCGCCCTGCGCCCGGCGGCTGCGCACTTGGGGCCGGAGGTCGCCGAACGGGTCGAGCAGGTCCGCGTCGGGCGCGCGGTTGCCGTCGGCGTCGCCCGCGGCGCTGGCGCCGTCCTCCGCGCCCGAGAGGTCGCCGTCCTCGGCGTCGGGCCGCATCGCGTAGAGGGTCTCGCGCGGCACGAGGCGGTACTGGGTGTCGGCCGTGCGCCCGTCGCCGCCCCGGCGGAAGTGCTCGACGAAGCCGCCGCCCGCGACGCGCTCGCCGCTGCGCGGGTCGATCGTCATGTCGACCAGCATCGGCCGGGCTTCCGGGGAGGGGGGCCCGAGCGGGGTCTTCGCCACGCCGTTCGCCCAGGCGGCCTGGAAGATGCTGCTCGCGATCGGCACCGCGACGTGCCCGCCGGTCTGGCCGCGGCCCAGCGTCCGGCGCGCGCCGTCGGCGTTGTCGTAGCCGACCCACACCACCACCGTGATCTCGTTGGTGAAGCCGGCAAACCACGCGTCGTTCTCGTTCTCCGAGGTGCCAGTCTTGCCGGCGACGTATTGCGAGACGCGCGAGAGCGCAGCCGCCGTGCCGTGATTGGTGACGCCCTGGAGCATGGTCTTGAGCTGGTAGAACGCGACGCGGTCGGCCGAGCCGATCCGGATGGGCTCGCGGGGCGCGTGGGCGTAGACGGCCTTGCCGTCGCGCTCGACGCTGTCCAGCGCATAGGGGGCAGGCCGCACGCCTTCGTTGGCCACGGCTGCGTAGAAGCCGGCGAGATCGAGCATCCGCACCGGCTGCGCGCCTAGCACGAAGGGGTAGTACGGCTCGCAAGCGGCGTAGATCTGCGCTTCGAGCGCGATCTCGCAGACCCGCTTGAGGCTGGCCGGCGCCTTGTCCGCGATCCCGCCCTGGAGCAGGCGCGCGGTGACGAGGTTCTTCGAGAATTCGAGGCCGCGCCGGAGCGTCGTCGGGCCGGAGCCGCCGCCCTCGTAGTTCTTCGGCGACCACGCATCGCCGACCCCGCCGATCGGCGGCAGGGTGACGGGTGCGTCCATCACCAGGGTGTTCGGCTGCAATCCGGCGTTCAGCGCGGCGAGGTAGGTCAGCGGCTTGAGGGTCGAGCCCGGCTGGCGCACCGCCTGCGTCACCCGGTTGAGCTGGCTCGCCGGGTACGAGAACCCGCCCGACATCGCCAGGATGCGGCCGGTCCGGTTCTCCAGCACGAGCGCCGCGCCCTGGACCGTCGGCTTCACCCGGATCTCGGCACGTGAGGCCTTGCCGTCCCGCAGCTTCACGCGGACCACGTCGTAGAGCTGGAGCCGCCCCCGCGCGATGCCGGGATCGAGGGACGCGACGCGCCCGTCCGCGAGGCCGACCCTCACCCCGTTGTGGCCTGTCTCCAGAACCACCGCGAGCGGCCAGCGCACGTCGTAGAGCACCGGCCGCGCGCCCTCCAGGGCCCGCAGCCATACGGGTTTCGTCACGGGTCCGGCCGGGACGGACGCCTTTCCGCGCGAACCCTTGCCGGCCGGCGGGACGGTGGCCGGCTTCGTTTCCGCACCGGTCACGCCGGGCAGCGCCTGCGGCGAGGCCTCGGGCGCGGCGGCCGCAATCTGCAGCTTGCGCACGCTGTCGGCGAGGTTGAACTCGGGTCCTGGAAACGTCTGGCGCCCCGTCGCCCGCTCGTAGTTGGCGAGCCCGTCCTGCAACGCGCCTTCGAGCGCGCGCTGGAGCCCGGCGTTGACCGTCGAGCGCACGGTGAGCGAGGCGGCGGTCAGCGCGTCGAGGCCGGCGACGGTGCGCGCCTCGCGGGCGAGGTGATCGACGAGGTAGAACCCGGAATCCCGCCGGGCGGTCTCGACCGGCTTCAGGCCGAGATCGGCGGTCACGGCCGAGGCCATCTGGCCTTCCGTGATCGCGCCCTCCTCCTTCAGCCGGGCGAGCACGTAGGCCCTGCGCTCGCGGGCGCGCTCTGGGTACTTGTCGGGGCTGTAGAAGTTCGGCCCCTTCGGCATGCCGGCGAGCAGGGCCGCCTCGGGGAGGGTGAGCTGCCCGACCGACTTCCCGAAATAGCTGCGCGCGGCCATCTCGATGCCGTAGGCGCCGCGCCCGAGGTAGATCCCGTTGAGGTAGAGCCCGAGGATCTGCGGCTTGGCCAGGATGCGCTCGAGGCGGGCGGCCACGATCATCTCGCGGATCTTGCGCTCGTAGGTGACGTCGTCGCCCACGGACAGGTTCTTCACCACCTGCTGCGTGATGGTCGAGCCGCCGGCCGGGCGCCCCGGCGAGGCGAGGTTGCCGATGAAGGCGCGGATCACCCCGCGCTCGTCGATGCCGTGGTGGCTCTCGAAGCGCTTGTCCTCGGCCGCGATGAAGGCCTTTTGGACGAGGGGGGGCACGTCGGCAATCGGCACGCTGAGCCGACGCCCGTTGGGCTCGAACGTCTCGGCGAAGGGCTGGCCCGACGCGTCGAGGATGCGGGTCAGGCCCGGCAGCGCCTTGTCCCGTAGGGCCTCGGCCGAGGGCAGGTCGGTGGTGGCGCGGTTGTAGAAGTCGATCACGGCGCGCGCGTCGAAGGGCGAGTCCTTCGGGCTCTCGCCCTTGCAGAACTGGCGGTAGCTCGTGTTGAGCTCGGCGATGTCGAGCCCGTGCAGGATCTTCGGAGCGTTCGCCCCCGCCACCGCGCTCGGGTCCTCCATCGCGGTGGAGATCAGCTCGTCGAGGTTGATGTCCTCGATGTCGAAGGCTTTTCGCATGTGCGCGCAGCCGTCGCGCAGGATCTGCACCACCTGCGGCCCGTCCGTCGCCGGGTCGAACTGCGTCTTCACCGCGTCCGGCCGGGTCGTGACTTGGCTGAGCGTCAGCGCCGTCGCGAACAGCTTGATCAGGATCGTGTTCATTCGGATCGGGGCACCGGGACGTGTCGGGTTTAGCAGCGCGCGTCGATCTTGGGCGCACGCGGCTGAACAGGGCGTGCACAACGCGGCGTTTTGACGACGGGCGGACGGAACAACCTGAGCGAGCGACGAACATTCGAAAATCAGTCGATAGGATCGTATTCTGTTCCAAATGTCACATTTATACAACACTTCGTACGGATCATAGATTGTATCCAAGTCATCGGCTGTGGGATGTCAGATCCGAACTCCGGACTAAACAACATGTCGAAGATCAATGCTTTGTGCCTCGCTCTGCTGGCATGCTGCCTCTCGGCCTGCTCGAGCTATCCGTTGCCGCAAGACGTTTCCGGCTTCGATACCGCCGCAATCATTGCGAACGTCCGATGCGAAGCACGCGATGCGGTGAGAGATGCGGTGATCGCAAATTTGAAAACCTTCAAGGAGCCTGTCTATCGCGACATGACCGGACCGGAGTTGGCGGAAGCACTGGAATACGGCCGAAAGCCATTCTCGGAGATCAGAATCGACGACCTGAAAGGCAAGGCATATGAACCGTTCAAGTATTATAGGAATACTCAAATTGCTTATGATTTTAGCTTGAAAGGCGACGTATCGAACACACAAGGCTTCGATCTCGCACTGGTACGCAATTTCGGCCTACGCAAAGACACGTTGGGCTTCAAAGACAGCAGCGAACGCCAGCGCCAAGTCACACGCGGATTCTGGGCGTGGGACAGATTTGAGACAGTCATTAATATTCCCAATGCATATTGCGATAAAGCAAAAATAGTCAATCTTGTCTATTCTATAACAGGATCGATGCCCATTTACGATCTCATATCGAACTATATTTCTGCAAACAATCTCGAAATCTTAGCGAAACCCAAAGACGCTGGAAACGTCCGTGGAACCGAGGAAGCCCCTGCCATCCCGCAAATGGGGGACATCATCAGCTTCAGGACGAAACTGGTTGGAAACATGACCCCGACATTCAACTACAATCCGATTGGATCGGGACTTCTCGTCTCCAGCCTGGCTCTGACGAACGAAAACTACCGGGAAGATACGCACATGGTGACGGTCACGGTCAGTACCGCGCGGGAGGCGGTCATCGGCCGTACGCGCGCCGGGAAAGCGGTCAAACAACAGCCGACCGATGACGAGCGTCTTCTCACGGCACGGGCATCGATCGACTCTCAGAGAGAGCGCCGATTCCGGGATGCGGTCATCGATATCGGCGAGGGCATCTCACGTCTCAGTCGGTGAACCTACCCTGGGAAGGATCCCACGCGTATTCAAGAGGACCGATTTTCGGATTCGCGCTGCCGAAGCCTCGACCGGGCTTTGGCAGCGCGTTCGGCCTCGGGCGCTCAAACGCACACTAGACCGGATGAATCAGACGTTGCGATAACGCGATCATGATCGGCAAAAATAATGTCTTTCGCTTTTCACGATTGGCCTTAACCCCTGAGCACATCGTAACCGCCCGCAGCAATCGATCTCACCGCGTCGGCGTTGACGCACAAGGCGTTGTCGACCAGAGGAGGGGGCATTCCTGCCGGCGGGCGCTGCATGATCAACGACCTCTGGTACAAGAACGCCGTCATCTACTGCCTGTCGGTCCGCACCTTCATGGATGCGGACGGCGACGGCATCGGTGATTTCGCCGGGCTGGAGCGGCGGCTCGACTACCTCCAGGGGCTCGGCGTCACCGCGATCTGGCTGATGCCGTTCCAGCCCTCGCCCAAGCGCGACGGCGGCTACGACATCTCGGACTATTACGGCGTCGATCCGGATTACGGGTCGCTCGGCGACTTCGTTGCCTTCACCCACGCCGCCAAGCAGCGGGGCTTGAGGGTGCTGATCGACCTCGTGGTCAACCACACCTCCGACCAGCACCGCTGGTTCCAGTCCGCGAGGCTCGACGCGGATTCGCCCTACCGCGACTGGTACGTGTGGTCGAAGGACAAGCCGGGCAACGCCGGCGAAGGCATGGTATTTCCCGGCGTGCAGGAGACGACCTGGACCTTCGACGACAAGGCGGGCGCCTACTACTTCCACCGCTTCTTCGACTTCCAGCCGGATCTCAACACGGCCAATCCCGCCGTGCTCGCCGAGATCCTCAAGATCATGGGCTTCTGGATCGAGCTCGGCGTCTCCGGCTTCCGCATGGACGCGGTGCCCTTCGTGATCGCCAAGAAGGGCGCCGACGTGAAGGGCGCACCGGTCGAGCAGTTCAACATGCTGCGCGATTTTCGCGAGTTCCTGCAATGGCGAAAAGGCGACGCGATCATCCTGGCCGAGGCCAACATCCTGCCGGGCCAGGACCTCGACTACTTCGGCGACGACGCCGACCGCGCGCACATGCTGTTCAACTTCCAGGTCAACCAGGCGACCTTCTACGCGCTCGCCGCCCACGACGCCCGACCGCTGGTGAAGGCGATCGCGCGCACGAAGCCCCGCCCGCTCTCCTGCCAGTGGGGCATCTTCCTGCGAAACCACGACGAGCTCGACCTCGCCGCCTGACGGAGAAGCAGCGGGCGCTGGTGTTCGAAAAATTCGGACCGGAGACGGGGATGCAGCTCTACGACCGCGGCATCCGCCGCCGGTTCGCGCCGATGCTCGACGGCGACCCGCGCCGCATCCGGCTGGCCTACTCGCTGATGTTCACGCTGCCCGGCACGCCGGTGCTGCGCTACGGCGACGAGATCGGCATGGGCGACGACCTGTCCCTGAAGGAGCGCGACTGCGCCCGCACGCCGATGCAGTGGACGGGCGAGGCGCACGGCGGCTTCACCGACTCGGACAGGCCGGTAACGCCGGTGATCGACCACGGCCCCTACGGCTACGCGCACGTCAACGTCGCCGACCAGCGCCACGGCCGCGACTCGCTGCTCAACTGGATGCAGAGCGTCATCCGGATGCGCAAAGAGGCGCCGGAGATCGGCTGGGGCGACGTGACGGCCCTCGCCACGGGCCGCCCGAGCGTGCTGGCACTGCGCTACGACTGGCGCAACAACGCGGTACTGTGCGTCCACAACCTCGCCCCCGGCCCGGCGGAGATCAGCCTCGCGACGGGCATCGACCCGCCGGAGGGCCGCCTGCTGATCGATCTCCTCACGGGCGTGCGCAGCGAGGCCGACGCGGAGGGGCGTCACGGCCTGTTCCTCGAAGGCTACGGCTACCACTGGTTCCGGATCGGCGGCCTCGACGCGCCGCTGAAGCGCAGCCCGGCCTGACCGACCCCTCGCCTGCGCGCGCCCGGCGCGGTAGGCGGGGGCAGGAGACCACGCCATGATCAAGAAGCATCTTGCGTCCGACGCGACGCTGGCGGACGTGCTGCCCGGGCTGGAGGACGGGCCGGCCTACCTGGGCCACGTGCTCGCCACGATGCGGATGTGCCAGAAGCACTACGGCGACGCCTGGGTCCGCATCGGCGTGACGGGCAAGGCCGGCACGCCGTCCTACCGGATCGACCGCCCCGACCCGGCGTCGGACTCCGCCGCCGGAACCGCCGTGTTCGGCGCCTACGGCGGCAAGTCGCACGACCGGTTCACGCCGATCAACACGGCCGAGACCCGCTGGAGCAGCCGCGCCCTCGGCATGGACGCGATGCTGAAGCTCCGCGACGCCCTGCGCCGGCCTAGGGACGAGGACTGAACGGCCGAAGGCCGAAACGGACGGCCGTGGTGCCGCGTGCCGCGATCTGCGCTAGAACACCGCTCCGAGCGCCCCGTGCGGCGCGGTGAGCCATGGGACGACGATGCCAGGAACGCCCCGCGTCGGGATCATCCCGGTCACGCCCTTCCAGCAGAACTGCACCCTGATCTGGGACGAGGCCACGAAGGTCGGCGCCGTCGTCGATCCCGGTGGCGACCTCGACCGGATCGAGGCGGCGATTCGAGAGCAGGGCGTCACGGTGGAAAAGATCCTGCTGACGCACGGGCATATCGACCACGCCGGCGGCGCGGCGGAACTGCGCGAGCGGCTCGGCGTGCCGATCGAAGGCCCGCACGAGGCCGACCGCTACCTGCTCGATTCGCTGCCCGAGACCGGCGCCAATTACGGGATCGACGACGCCCGGGCCGTCACGCCGGACCGCTGGCTCGACGAGGGCGACGCGGTGACGGTCGGCCCGCTCGCCTTCGACATCCTGCACGCCCCCGGCCACTCGCCGGGCAGCGTGGTGTTCGTGAGCCGCGACGCGCGCTTCGCGCTGGTCGGCGACGTGGTGTTCAAGGGCTCGGTCGGCCGCACCGACCTGCCCGGCGGCAACCACGACCAGCTCATCCGCGCGATCCGGGAGAAGGTGCTGCCCTTGGGCGACGACCTCGCCTTCATCCCTGGGCACGGCCCCACGGGCACGCTCGGCGAGGAGCGCCTGACCAACCCCTTCCTTCAGGCCTGAGAGCATCATGGACAAGCGCCCGATCGGCCGCTCCGGCCTCGCCGTCGCCCCGCTGTGCCTGGGCGCCAACGTCTTCGGCTGGACCGCGGACGAGGCCACCTCGTTTTCCATCCTCGACCGCTTCGTCGAGGCCGGTTTCGGCTTCATCGACACGGCCGACGTCTACTCGCGCTGGGCGCCGGGCCACGCCGGCGGCGAGTCCGAGGCCGTGATCGGCCGCTGGTTCAAGGCCCGCGGCGCGCGCGACCGGGTGGTGCTCGCGACCAAGGTCGGGATGGATATGGGGGCAGGTCCTTCGGGGGGGAGCCGGGTCGGCCTCGCGCCGGCCCGCATCGCGCAGGCCTGCGAGGCGTCGCTCCGGCGCCTGCAGACCGACCGGATCGACCTGTACCAGTCGCACGCCGACGATGCCGGGACGCCCCAGGACGAGACGCTGCGCGCCTACGAGCGCCTGATCCGGGACGGCAAGGTGCGGGCGATCGGCGCCTCGAATTTCTCGGCGCGGCGCCTGGGTGAGGCGCTCAGCCTCTCCGAGCGCGAAGGCCTGCCGCGCTACGAATGCCTCCAGCCGGATTACAGCTTGGCCGAGCGCGGCTACGAGGCCGAGCTGGAACCGCTCTGCCGGGCGGAGAACGTGGGCGTGATCGGCTACTTCTCCCTGGCCGCGGGCTTCCTCACCGGCAAGTACCGGGCGGCCGGGTCGGCCGCGGGCCGCGCCCGCGAGAACCGGGTCGAGATGTATCTCACGCCCCGCGGCTTCGCGCTGCTCGACGCCCTCGACGCCGTGGGTGAGGCGCACGGCGCCACCCCGGCCCAGGTCGCGCTTGCCTGGATCATGGCGCGGCCCGGCATCACCGCGCCGATCGCCAGCGCCACCTCGGTCGCCCAGCTCGACGAGCTGATCGGCGCGGCGCGCGTGAGCCTGTCGGCGGACGCGATTGCCCGCCTTGATGCCGCGAGCGCCGGAGGCATCCGCGCCTAACGCGACGTTAACGCGAAGACGCCGGCAATCCACCGTCGAGCTTGGCCGTGTCGGGCCCGGAAACGATGCAATCTCAAGGCGGAACGCCTATATGAGGTGGACTGAACGAATCGCAGGTGCGGGCGCCCCCGGACGGGCGCAGGAGCCGCGTGCTCAGCGCCGCCTGCCCGAGGACCTTGATGGCTGACAATTCCCGGACCGACCTACCTCCGACCGATCTGCCGCTGGCCGAGTTCGTCGATGCCTACGGCGCAGAATCGATCCGCGTGCTCAAGGGCCTCGATGCCGTGCGCAAGCGCCCCGGCATGTATATCGGCGACACCGACGACGGCTCAGGGCTCCACCACATGGTCTACGAGGTGGTGGACAACGCCATCGACGAGGCGCTCGGGGGGCATGCCGACCTCGTGACCGTGACGCTGAACCCCGACGGCTCGTGCACGGTGTCGGACAACGGCCGCGGCATCCCCGTGGACATCCACAAGGAGGAAGGCGTGTCGGCCGCCGAGGTCATCATGACCCAGCTCCACGCCGGCGGTAAGTTCGACCAGAACTCCTACAAGGTCTCGGGCGGCCTGCACGGCGTCGGCGTCTCGGTGGTCAACGCCCTGTCGCAGTGGCTGCGCCTGCGCATCTGGCGCAACGACCGCGAGCACACGATGGAGTTCCGCCACGGCGATGCCGTGGCCCCGCTCAAGGTGCTCGGCCCCGGCCACGGCCGGCGCGGCACGGAGGTGAGCTTCCTGCCCTCCACCGGCACCTTCACGATGATCGAGTTCGACTTCGCGACGCTGGAGAAGCGCCTGCGCGAGCTCGCCTTCCTGAATTCCGGCGTTCGCATCGTGCTGACCGACGCGCGCCACCCCGAGCCGAGGCGCGAGGAGTTGTACTACGAGGGCGGGATCGAGGCGTTCGTGCGCTACCTCGACCGCTCGCGCAAATCCATCGAGGGCATCGTCAAGCCGGTGATGGTGCGCGCCGAGCGCGAGGGCATCCGCGTCGAGGTCGCGCTGTGGTGGAACGACTCGTTCAACGAGACCGTGCTGCCGTTCACCAACAACATCCCGCAGCGCGACGGCGGCACCCACATGGCGGGGTTCCGCGCCGCGATGACCCGCCAGATCACCGGCTACGCGGAATCGTCGGGCATCGCCAAGCGCGAGAAGATCACGCTCACCGGCGAGGATTGCCGCGAGGGCCTGACGGCGGTGATCTCGGTGCAGGTGCCGGACCCGAAGTTCTCCTCGCAGACCAAGGACAAGCTCGTCTCCTCCGAGGTCCGTCCTGCAGTGGAGAACGTGCTGAACGAGGGCCTGGCGAACTGGCTGGAGGAGAACCCGGCCCAGGCCCGCTCGGTGATGAGCAAGGTGATCCTGGCGGCCTCCGCCCGCGAGGCGGCCCGCAAGGCCCGCGAGACCGTGACGCGAAAAGGCGCGCTCGACATCGCCTCGCTCCCGGGCAAGCTCGCCGATTGCCAGGAGCGCGATCCGAGCAAGTGCGAGATCCTGCTCGTCGAGGGCGACTCGGCCGGCGGTTCGGCCAAGCAGGGCCGCGACCGGACCTTCCAGGCGGTGCTGCCGCTGCGGGGCAAGATCCTCAACGTCGAGCGGGTGCGCGCCGACCGGATGCTGGGCTCGGCCGAGATCGGCACGCTGATCACCGCGCTCGGCGCCGGCATCGGGCGGTCCTCCACCGACCGCGAGGGCTTCAACCCGGACAAGCTGCGCTACCACCGCATCATCATCATGACGGATGCGGACGTGGACGGCTCGCACATCCGCACCCTGCTCCTGACCTTCTTCTTCCGGCAGATGCCGGAGCTGATCGAGCGTGGGCACCTCTACATCGCCCAGCCGCCGCTCTACAAAGCCGAGCGCGGCCGCAAGGCGCTCTACCTCAAGGACGAGCGCGCCCTGGAGGACTACCTGATCGACCAGGGCGTCGACGGCGCGACGCTCACGCTCGCCTCGGGAGCCGCGTTCTCGGGGCCGCAGCTCAAGGTGCTGGTCGAGGAGGCGCGCACCTTCCGCGGCATCCTGCTGGGGCTGCACACCCGCTACGACCGCTCGGTGGTCGAGCAGGCGGTGCTCGCGGGCGCCTTCCGGCCGGAGGCCGCCGAGCACGTCGGCGAGGCCGAGGTGCTGGCCGACACGACCGCCAAGCGCCTCGACGCCATCGCCGACGAGATCGAGCAGGGCTGGCAGGGCGAGGCGTTCGAGGGCGGCTACCTGTTCGGCCGGACCTTGCGCGGCGTCCGTCAGGTCGCGACGCTGGATGCCGGCCTCATCGCCTCGCAGGAGGCGCGGCGCCTGAACGACCGGGCCGACGCGTTGCGCGAGATCTACGGCGAGCCAGTCACGTTCTCGCGAAAGGGCGAGGCGACCACCCTGCACGGGCCGGCCGCCCTGTTCGAGGCGGTGATGGCGTTCGGCCGCAAGGGCCTTCAGCTCCAGCGTTACAAGGGCCTCGGCGAGATGACCGCCCAGCAGCTCTGGGAGACGACGCTCGACCGCGACATCCGCTCGCTGCTTCAGGTCAAGGTCAAGGACACGACCGACGCCGACGACCTCTTCGTCAAGCTGATGGGCGACGTGGTCGAACCAAGGCGCGAGTTCATCCAGGAGAACGCCCTGAGCGTGGCCAACCTGGATGTCTGACCGTTCTGGGTGGAAGAGATCCTGCCAACGAAGAAAGCGAATAAGCCTATCTCTGAAAGCGATTGAACGAAAAACACCACCGGATGGCTATGGGCGACCTCGTTCGGTGAGCCATGTTGAGCGCGGCCGCTAGACCGACCCGGGGGCCCTCGATCACCCACCCTGGACGTTGACGGTGGCCATGGTCCTCGTCGCCGTCGGCATCGCGATGCTCGCCCTCGGCCTTCCCATGGTGGCGCTGGCCTTGGTCCTCTACGGCGCCGGCAACGGCATCTATTCCATCGCGCGAGGCACCGTGCCGCTCGCCTTGTTCGAAGCAGGGCGCTACGCGCCGCTGGTGGGGCGCCTCGCGCGCCCGGGGCTTCCGGCGCAGGCCGCTGGGCCGCTGAGCAGGTTTCGGAAAAGTGCCCCGCGGTTTTCCGACAAAAACCTGCAACAAAACAGGAAGCTAAGCGGACGAAGCGTTGGCCTGCCAACGCAAGTTTGCTTAGTCGGCGCGTTCGTGATCACCCATTGGGGCGCCGACGCGACTTACGGCCTGCTCATCGTCCTCGCCTTGGCGAATGTCGGCCTCGCCCTGTCGCTTTGGCGACTCAGGTAGGCCGCACCCTTTCTCGCAGTCCCGGGATGTGGCATCCTCATGGCGTGACCGTCTGGCTTGCCCTTCGGCGGCTGCTTCCGCTCCTGGCGGTTCTCAGCCTCGCCCTCGCTCCGGTGACCGCATCCGCGGCCGCCGGGGGGATGCGCGCGCCGATGGCGGTCGAAGCCCACACCATGGCGGCGCCCGACGAGAGCATAGGCACCATGGCCGGCATGGCCATGGACGTCATGCCGTGTTGCCCGCACGAGGAGCCGGCGATGCCGGACTGCTCGAAGGGCTGTCCGCTCATGGCGCTTTGTCTTGCCAAGGTGGCCTTGGGGCTGCCGGGCGGGATCGGCCTCCCTGCGCGTGTCGCCGTCGTCCAAGGCGCCGCCTGGGCCATCACCGCCTCGTTCGACAGCCTGGCACCGAGACCGCTTCCCGAGCCCCCCCGATCCTGAACCCGATGCCGCCGGCGTGAGCGCCGGCAGTTTCCGCGCGCCCTCGCGCGGGCCTCATCGTGTTCAGGAGATTTCCGACCGTGACCCAGAACCCTTTCACGCGCGCCATGACGGCGGCGCTGCTCGGCCTCGCCCTTACTTCCCCGGCTCGGGCCGACACCAAGGACTACGAGTTTCAGCTCGTGAAGAACGAGGTGAAGCAGGGCGAGGCCGTTCTCGACGTGCGGCTGATCGACAAGCGCACGGCCAAGCCCGTGCCAGATGCCGTTATCTTCGCCAAGCGCATCGACATGGCCCCGGACAGCATGGAGGAGATGACCTCCAAGATCGAGCAGATGCCGTCCCCCGAGCCGGGCGTCTATCGCTTCAAGGTGAAGCTGACGATGGCCGGCGGCTGGCGCCTCTCGCTCGGGGCGAAGGTCCAGGGTGAGACTGGCACGGTCGAAAACAAGCTGGTTCTCAAGGCCGTCAAATGAGCCGGTCGGCATGGCGGGCCGGAACCCTCGCCGCCGTCGCGGCGGGGGGCGCCGGCTATTGGGCGGGGCAGGACGGTGTGCCCGTGCCTGCGCTTTTCGAGAAGGCGCGGACAGAGCTTCTGCACTGGGCGCCGCATCCCGCAGAGAAGCCGACTTCGCCCCCCGCCGGGGCGACAGGGCCGGTGGTCTACTACAGGGACCCGGACGGGAAGCCCACTTACGCCAGCGAACCCGCGCGTACCGCGGACGGGCGTGCCTATCGCGCCGTCCATGCGGGCGAGGATGTTCGGTTCGAGACCAACGAGCCTGAGATTGAGACGCCCATGCAGGCGTCCTCGGCGACGGCGGTGGCCAAGCGCATCCGCTTCTACCGCAATCCCATGGGCCTGCCGGATCGCTCGCTGACCCCGAAAAAGGACGCGATGGGGATGGACTACCTCCCCGTCTACGAGGGCGAGGACAGCGACGGCGGTACGGTGGAAATCTCGCCTGGAAAGCTCCAGCGCACGGGGGTGCGCACGGAGGTCGCCGAGCGCCGCGTGCTGTCGATGCCGGTTCGGGCACCGGGTGCCATCGAGGAGGACGAGCGCCGGGTCTCGGTGATCGCGATGCGTACCGACGCCTTCATCGAAAAGGTCGAGGGCATCACCACCGGCGACCACGTTCACAAGGGCCAGCCCCTCCTGCGGCTGTTCTCGCCCGAGATGAACGCCGCGGCCGCGCAGTACCTGACCGGCATCGGCTACGAGGGCGCGCGCCGACGTCTGGAAAACCTCGGCATCCCGCCCGAGGTCATCGACGAGATCGAACGCGCCCGGAAGGTGCCCGCGACCATCACATGGTCGGCGCCCAGCGACGGCGTCGTCGTCGAGCGCAACGTTTCCGACGGCATGCGCGCGAAGTCCGGCGACACCCTTTTTCGCCTCGTCGACCACAGCCGGGTCTGGGCCGTTGCCGATGTGTCCGAACGCGACTTGGCGGCCGTGGCGGAGGGGCAGACGGCGACCGTTCGTTCCAGGACCTTCCCGGCTCGCCCGTTCACGGGAACCGTGGCGCGGATCTACCCGCACCTCACCATCGGAACGCGGACCGCCCGCCTGCGGATCGAGTTGCTCAACCCGAACGGAGACCTGCGCCCGGGGATGTTCGCCGACGTCGAGATCGCCACCGGCGCCGAGAAGCCCGTGGTCGCAGTGCCCGACGATGCAGTCATCGATACCGGCACGAGGCAGGTCGTCCTCCTGGACAAGGGCGAGGGTCGCTTCGAGCCGCGCTCAGTCAGGCTCGGCACCCGCGGCGACGGCTACGTGGAGGTTCGAGACGGCATCGCGGCTGGCGACCGGGTGGTGACCTCGGCCAACTTCCTCATCGACGCGGAGAGCAACCTGAAGGCGGCCCTGCAGGGGCTCTCGGAGCCCAAGCCGACCCAGGGCATCCAGGCTGCGGCAGAGGGGAAGGCACCATGATCGCCCGCCTCATCGCTTGGTCCGCACGGAACCTGATGCTGGTCCTGATCGGGACCGTGTTCGCGGTCGGGGCCGGGCTCTACGCCCTCAAGACCCTACCGCTCGATGCCATCCCCGACCTCTCGGACATCCAGACCATCGTCTATACCGAGTACCCCGGGCAGGCGCCCCAGGTGATCGAGGATCAGGTCACCTATCCGCTGACCACCGCCATGCTGACGGTGCCGCGCTCGAAGGTGGTGCGCGGCTTCTCCTTCTTCGGGGTGTCGTTCGTCTACGTCATCTTCGAGGACGGCACCGACCCGTACTGGGCGCGCAGCCGGGTTCTCGAATACCTCAACACGGTGGCCAAGCGCCTGCCGGCGGGCGTGACGCCGACCCTGGGCCCAGACGCAACGGGCGTGGGCTGGGTCTACCAGTACGTGGTGGTCGCGAAGGAACGGACGCTTGCCGAGCTTCGCTCGCTCCAGGACTGGGTCGTGCGCTTCGGGGCGTCGCGGGCCGAGGGCGTGGCCGAGGTCGCGGGCGTCGGCGGCTTTGTCAAACAGTACAACGTCGTGGTCGACCCGAACCGTCTTCGGGCGCAGGGCATCACGCTCTCCAAGCTCCGGGATGCGGTTCGGGCGAGCAACGCCGACGTCGGCGGGCGCACCGTCGAGCTGTCCGAGTTCGAGTTCGTCGTCCGGGGCCGCGGTTACCTCAAGAGCGTCGCGGACATCGAGAGCATCGTCCTCAGGACCGAGGCAGGCACGCCGCTGCGGGTGAAGGACGTCGCACGGGTCGAGCTCGGCCCTGACGAGCGCCGGGGCATCGCCGAGATGAACGGCGACGGCGAGGTCGCCGGCGGGATCATCCTCCAGCGGTTCGGGGCCAACGCCCTCGACGTCATCGAGGGCGCCAAGGCGCGTCTCGCCGAGGTCGCGAAGAGCTTGCCAGGGGGGACCGAGATTCTGCCGGTCTACGACCGCTCGCACCTGATCGAGGCCGCCATTGCGACCCTCAAGGGCACCTTGATCGAGGAGAGCGTCATCGTCGCCCTCGTCTGCATCGTGTTCCTGCTCCACGTGCGCAGCGCGCTCGTGGCGATCCTGATGCTGCCGGTCGGCATCCTGATGGCGTTTGCCGGCATGAAGGCGCTGGGGTTGGGGGCGAACATCATGAGCCTGGGCGGCATCGCCATCGCGGTCGGCGCCATGATCGACGCGGCCATCGTGATGATCGAGAACGCCCACAAGCACCTGGAGCGGGCTGACCCCGGAAAGCCCCGGACGGAGATCCTGATCGAGGCCGCGGGCGAGGTCGGCCCCTCGCTGTTCTTCAGCCTGCTCATCATCACCGTGAGCTTCCTCCCCATCTTCACCCTGGAGAGCCAGGAGGGGCGGCTGTTCGGGCCGCTCGCCTTTACCAAGACCTTCGCCATGGCCGCGGCGGCGGTTCTGTCGCTGACCCTCGTCCCGGCCCTGATGGTCCTCTTCGTTCGGGGGCGGATCGTTCCGGAGCACCGCAACCCGGTGAACCGCTTCCTGATCTGGCTCTATCGGCCCCTCATCGCCGGCGTCCTCCGGGCGCGCATCCTCACGATCCTGCTGGCGGCGGCCGTGCTCGCGGCGACGGCATGGCCGGCGTCCCGGCTCGGCTCGGAGTTCATGCCGGACCTCGACGAGGGCACGCTGATGTACATGCCGACGACGCTGCCGGGCATCTCGGCGACCAAGGCCGGGGACCTGCTCGCGACCCAGGACCGGATCATCAAGTCCTTCCCCGAGGTGGCCTCGGTCTACGGCAAGGCCGGACGGGCCAACACCGCGACGGACCCGGCACCGTCCGAGATGTTCGAGACCATCGTCAACCTGAAGCCGAGGCAGGAGTGGCGTCCGGGCGTGACGACGGCGAGCCTGCGGGCGGAGATGGATGCCGCGCTCCAGTTCCCCGGCGTCTCGAACGCCTGGACGCAGCCGATCCGCGCCCGCATCGACATGCTCGCGACCGGCATCCGCACGCCGGTCGGGATCAAGGTTCTGGGCACCGACCTGACCGTGATGGAGACGGTCGCGCGCCAGGTCGAGGCGGTGGTCAGGGCGGTGCCGGGCACCTCCAGCGCCTACGCCGAGCGGGTGCAAGGCGGCTACTTCCTCGACATCAGCCCCGACCGCGAGGTTTTGGGCCGATACGGGCTGACGGTCGGCGACGTGCAGGACGTCATCGCGATGGCACTCGGCGGCGAGAGCGTGACGAACACCGTCGAGGGCCGCGAGCGCTACACCGTGAACGTGCGGTACCCCCGCGCTTTCCGCTCCAACCCGCAATCGATCGCCAACGAGGTTCAGGTGCCGATCCCGAGCGGGGGCGCCGTGCCGCTCGGCGAGGTGGCGAAGGTGCAGTTGAACCGGGGCCCGACGCAGATCCGGACGGAGAACGGGCAGCTCGCGGTCTTCATCTATGTCGATGTCGCCGGTCGCGATCTCGGGGGCTACGTCGCCGAGGCGAGGGCGGCGGTGGCCAACGCGTTGACCCTCCCGCAGGGCACCTTCGTGCAGTGGAGCGGGCAGGTCGAATACCTCGACCGCGCGACAGCCAGGCTCAGGATCGTGGTGCCCCTGACGCTGCTGATCGTGTTCCTGCTGCTCTATCTCAACTTCCGCCGGCTCACCGAGACGCTCATCGTCATGCTGTCGCTGCCCTTCGCCCTGGTCGGCGGCATCTGGCTGATGTGGTGGATGGGCTTCAACATGTCGGTGGCGGTTGCCGTCGGCTTCATCGCCCTGGCGGGCGTGGCGGCGGAGACCGGCGTGATCATGCTGGTCTACCTCGACCATGCGCTGGCCGAGATCGGGGCCGCATGCGAGCGCGAGACGCGCGCCCTCACGCGAAAAGACCTGCGGCGGGCCATCATGGTGGGCGCGGTCGAGCGGGTGCGGCCCAAGATGATGACGGTGGTCGCCATCATGGCTGGGCTGTTGCCGATCCTCTGGAGCACGGGCTCCGGCTCGGAGGTGATGCAGCGGATCGCCGTGCCGATGATCGGCGGCATGGTCTCCTCGACCGTGCTGACCCTGCTGGTGATCCCCGCGGTCTACGGCTTGGTGAAGGGGTGGAGACTCCCGGATGCCGAGGTGCAGCGTGCGCTGATTCCTGAGGCGACGATGCCCTTGGCAGCCGAATGAGCGAACGACAGGAGAGCGGACACGCGTGATGCGATGGGACTGGCCCGCGTCGCGAGGACCGTGCGCGCGGCCGGCCATGCGAGGGAGTCGGGGAACGGGCCGCCCGAGTCTCGCCGTAGCGGCTCACGCCGGCGCGCCGTATCACCTGCCTGGCCGCGGTGGCGGAGGTGTCGTCGAGCGGACGCCCGACCCAGACGACCTGCTGCCTTGCTCCCGGCAGACCACCGGCACGACCTCGACGGTGTCTCGGCCCACGGCGAGCGGCCGTTCGTGGAAGTCGTACAACCCGGTCAGGTTGGCCTCGCGGTCGACCATCGAAGGGGGTTCGACCTGATCCACTGGGCCCCAAGCCGGTCCGAAGGGCACCTCGCCGGCGGGCGGGTCCGCCGCCAGTGGCCGCGCCGGTCCATGTCACCAGCGCGACGACCGGGGAGCGCCGGAGAGCCATCGGCCTACTCCGCCGCCTTGAGCTGCGGCGTCGGGGCTTCGGGCACCCGAACCGCGGGCTTGGCCGGCTCCGCCTTGGCGAACCGCGCGTAGAGGGCCGGCAGGACCAGCAGGGTCAGGAGGGTCGCGCTGATCAGGCCGCCGATGACCACGGTCGCCAAGGGCCGTTGGATCTCCGCCCCGGTCTCGGTGGCCAGCGCCATCGGCACGAACCCGAGCGAGGCCACCAGCGCCGTCATCGCCACCGGCCGGAGCCGGGTCATCGCCCCCTCGTAGATCGCCTCCGCCTTCGGGCGTCCTTCCGCAATGAGCTGCTTGATGAAGGTCAGCATCACGAGGCCGTTTAGCACCGCCACGCCGGACAGGGCGATGAACCCGACCGCCGCCGGCACCGAGAACGGCATGCCGCGCAGCCAGAGCGCCGCGATGCCGCCGGTGAGCGCCAGGGGCACCGCGCTGAACACGAGGAGCGCGTCCCGCGGCGAGCCCAGGGCAGAGTACAGCAGCAGGAAGATCAGGAAGAAGCACACCGGCACCACGATCATCAGGCGCTGCCGGGCCGAGGCGAGGTTCTCGAACTGCCCGCCCCAGGTGACGGAGTAGCCGGCGGGCAGCTTCACCTGCTCGGCCGTCCTGGCCTGGGCCTCGGCGACGAGCGAGCCGATGTCGCGGCCGCCGCGGACGTTCGCGCTGATGACGACCCGGCGCTTCCCGTTCTCGCGGCTGATCTGGTTCGGACCCTCGGTGACCACGAAGCTCGCGACCTGCTTGAGCAGGACGGAGGCCGCCCTGCCCATCGGTCCGGGCGGCAGCGGCACCGGGATGTTCTCCAGGTCCTCGCGGCTCTCGCGGACCTTGTCGTTCAGGCGCACGACGATCGGGAAGCGCCGGTCGCCCTCGAACACGACGCCCGCGTCCCTGCCGCCGATGGCGGCGCCGACGACCTCCTGGATCGCCGCGGTGCTGAGCCCTAGGCGCGAAGCCTCGGCCTTGTCGATCTTGACCTCGAGGACGGGCAGGCCCGAGGTCTGCTCGACCTTGACGTCCTCGGCCCCGTCGAGGCCGCGCAGGATGGCGGCGATCTGGTTGGCGGCCCGGGTCATCGGCTCGAACGCCTCGCCGAACACTTTTACCGCGAGGTCGCCGCGCGAGCCGGCGATGAGCTCGTTGAAGCGGAGCTGGATCGGCTGGGAGAACTCGTAGACGTTGCCCGCCAACTGCCCGAGCGCCTTCTCGATCCGCTCCTGGAGCTCGGCCTTCGATAGTTCGGGGTCCGGCCACGCCTCCTGCGGCTTGAGCATCACGAAGGTGTCGGAGGAGTTCGGCGGCATCGGGTCGGAGGCGACCTCCGCGGTGCCGGTCTTCGAGAAGACGTAGGCGACCTGCGGGAACTTCGCGATGGCCTGCTCGACCCGAAGCTGCATCGCCTGCGACTGGGTCAGCGAGGTCGAGGGGATGCGCAGGGCGTTCAGGGCGATGCTCTTCTCGTCCAGCGTCGGGATGAACTCCGCGCCGAGACGGGTGAACACCGCGCCCGCCCCGGCAAGCAGCAGGACCGACGCGAGGATGTAGGTGACCGGAGCCCGGAGCGCCCCGGCCAGCGCGGGCCGGTAGGCAGCCTTGATCGCGCGGACGAACGGGTTGTCCTTCTCCTGCACCTTGCCCGTGATGACGATGGCGATCATCGCCGGCACGAAGGTCAGCGACAGGACGAAGGCGGCGGCCAGCGCGATGATGACGGTGAGCGCCATCGGCTGGAACATCTTGCCCTCGACGCCGGTGAAGGTGAGGAGCGGCACGTAGACCAGGATGATGATCGCCTGCCCGTAGAGCGACGGCTTGATCATCTCCTCGGCCGACGCCTGGACGGTGACGAGGCGCTCCTCGGTCTCCAGTCGCCGCCCGAGTTCCTGCTGCCTCTCGGCGAGATGGCGCAGCGAGTTCTCCGCGATAATGACGGCGCCGTCGACGATGAGCCCGAAATCGAGCGCGCCGAGGCTCATCAGGTTGGCGGAGATCTTCGCCTCGACCATGCCGGTCATGGTCATCAGCATCGCCACCGGGATGACCATGGCGGTGATGACGGCGGCGCGGATGTTCCCGAGCAGCAGGAACAGCACGAGGATGACGAGGCCGGCCCCCTCGGCGAGGTTCTTGGCCACCGTCCTCACCGTCGCCTCGACCAAGCGGGTGCGGTCCAGCACAGTCCGCACCGCGATGCCGGGGGGCAGCGACCTGCGGATCTGGGCCATGCGCGCATCGACGGCCGCGGCCACCGTGCGGCTGTTCTCGCCGATCAGCATCAGGGCGGTGCCGATCACGGCCTCCTTGCCGTTCTCGCTGCCCGAGCCGGTGCGCAGGTCGCGCCCGATGCGGACCTCGGCGATGTCCTTGACCCGCACCGGCACGCCGCCGCGGCTGGCCAGGAGGACGTTGCCGATCTCGTCCATGCTCTCCAGGCGGCCGGACGCGCGCACGACGTAGCCCTCGCCGTTCTCCTCCAGGTAGCGCGCGCCCTGGTTGGCGTTGTTGGCCTCCAGCGCCCGGGCGACGTCGGCGAAGGACAGGTCGAGGGAGGCGAGCCTCAAGGGGTCCGGCTGGACATGGTACTGCTTCTCGAAGCCGCCGATGGTGTCGACGCCGGCGACGCCCGGCACCGTGCGGATCTGGAGGCTGACCACCCAGTCCTGGATGGTGCGCAGGTAGGCGGTGCGCTCGATCTCGTTTCCGAGCCTCTGGCCCTCCGGGGTCAGGTAGCTGCCGTCCGACTGGAAGCCGGGCTTGCCGTCCTCCACCCTGGCGTCCAGCTCGCGCTCGGCGTAGCGGATCGACCACATGTAGATCTCGCCCAGCCCCGTCGAGATCGGGCCCATCTTCGGCTCGATGCCGGGCGGCATCGACGCCTTCGCGGTCTGCAGCCGCTCGGCCACCTGCTGGCGGGCGAAGTAGATGTCGAGCTTCTCGTCGAAGACCGCGGTGACCTGGGAGAAGCCGTTGCGCGAGAGCGAGCGGGTGTATTCCAGTCCCTTGATGCCGGCGAGGGTGGTCTCGACCGGGTAGGTGACCTGCTTCTCGATGTCGAACGGCGAGAGCGACGGCGCGACCGTGTTGATCTGCACCTGGTTGTTGGTGATGTCGGGCACCGCGTCGATGGGGAGCTTCGTCAGGGAATAGGCGCCGAAGGCCGCCGCGAGCAGCGACAGGAGCAGCACGAGGAATCGCTGCCGGACGGAGAATGCGAGGATGCGGCTGATCACGGTCGTATCCTCAGTGCCCGTGCTCGGCTTCGCCCTTGCCGAGCTCGGCCTTGAGCAGGAAGGTGTTGGCGACTGCGATCTCCTCGCCCGGCCTCAGTCCGGCGGTGATCTCGATGGCGTCGTCGTCCGCCTTGCCGGTCTCGACCTCACGCTTCTCGAAGCCCTCGTCCGTGCGAACGAACGCCACCCGCCTGCCCTCCACCGTCTGCAGCGCCTGCTTGGGCACGCGCGCCTTCACGGCATCCTCGGAGATCTGCACCTCGGCGGTGACGAAGGTCCCGGGACGCCATGCGAAGTCGGGGTTGGGCAGTGAGACGATGACCCGGGCCGAGCGGGTCTCCATGTTCAGGAGCGGGCTGACGAACACCACCTTGCCCTCGGCGCGCTTGCCGTCGTCGTCGCCGGGGCCGGGCGTGACCACGACGCGGGCGCTTTCCTTGACCTTGGCGAGCTCCACCGTCGGGACGGCGAGCTCGATCCACACGGTCGAGAGGTCGGCCACGGTGTAGACGTCGGCCGGGTCGCCCTCCTTGCCGACGGCGGTGCCGACGTCGACCCTGCGCTCGACGATGCGGCCCGCGAGCGGCGACCGGAGCTCGTACTGGCGCAGGGTCGAGCCGTTCGGGGTGGTCTCGTCCCGCTTGGCGAGCTTGGCCACCTCGGCCGCGTTCAGGCCGAGCGCCGACAGCTTCTGCCGGGCAAGGTCCTGGCGGAGCGTCGCCTCGGCGTAGACCGCCTTGGCGTTGAGGAAGGCGGATTCGGCCGAGATGCGCTTGTCCCAGAGCGCCTGCTGCCGGTCGAAGTTGGTCTTCTCCAGGTCGGCCCGCACCGCGGTGGTGAGGTACTCGCTCTTGGCGTCGGCGACCTCGCGGCTGTCGAGCACCGCGACGACCTCGCCCCTCTCGACCCTGTCGCCGAGACGCTTGCGCATCTCCGCGACGGTGCCGACCACCCGGGCCGGGACCCGTGCGATCCGGTCGGTGTCCGTGGTGATCGAGCCCGGCACCAGCAGGTGCCGGTGGATGGTGCCGCCCGCGACCGGCGCGACGGCGATGTCCTGGGATGCGGCCTGCTCGGGCGTCATCCTGACGACGCCCTCCTCGGTTTCCCCGGCGCCGTGCCCGTGGCCGGCCTCGCCCTCCGCGGGCTTCGCGGCGGGCTGATCGGACTTCTCCGCCGAAGCTTTCGGCGAAGTCTCGGCCATGCCGGCGGCCGCAAGGGCGGTCTGGACGAGCCGGGACACGGGTGGGGAGGCACCGCCGACGGCGATGCCGATGGCCAGCAAGGCCATGGACAGGACAATGCGCATGGATGCCAACTCGACCGGGACGCCGGCCGCCCGAAGTCGGGGCGGTCAGGCTAAGTCCCGTAAGATCACGTGAGGGAACGGCACCCGGACGCCGAGCCGGCGACCGGGCAGGACGCGCCACGAACGTGGCGCCGTCACCTCAGGTGCGAGGAGGCTCGGGCAGTCTCTCGGCGAACACCGTGGTCACCGCGACATCGAGCGTGCGGTACACGGTGCGTTCGACCGTCTCGACCGGTTCGCCGGCATCGGCGGTCACGGCGACGGCTTGGTGCGGGCAACAATTCAGGTGAAGGGCGACGCAAGGGTCGGCGTCGTTGTCGGCGGAACCGTTCGCACCGGCCGAGACCGACGATTGGTCCGCGTGGAAGGCAGCGTCCTCGGCCCACCCGGCGGCAGGCGCCATCAGCGCCAGGGCGAGGACGAGCATGCAGGAAGCGGTCGCCCACCACCCGTGCTTCGCCCCGAAAGCCCTGTTGCGACGCGCCCAATCCATCAAGCTGCTTATGAGCGATTTGGGCTCGGCACCGCAAGCCGTCATCCATGTCGAGAGGTCACCGACCGGAGTTGTTCCTGGTCCCCGAACGCCTGAACGAGACCTTCGCCGGACCTACCGTCGAGGCGCAGGCGAAGCCGGGCGATTGGGGTGCGCAGGTGGTGGGAGACGGCCGCCAACGCCTGCGTCCGTTCCGTCACCAGCCGATGGATGCGCGTCTGCATCGCGTTGAGCGCCCGCGCGATCTCGCGGGTCTCGTCGGGGCCGGCCTTCCGGACCGGGACGACGGCACCGTGTCCGATCTTTCCTGTGGCGCGGGTGAGATCGCGGAGCGGACCCGCGACAGCCCGCTGTTCGAGACGCGGCTGGGTCTCGGACCGGACGTGAGCCCCTGCGCTGCCATCACCGACCAGGGCTACGACAGCAAACGCAACCAAGCCGCCCGCACGCGCGGCATCGCCCCCATCATTCCCCACAAAGCCCACGCCAAGAAGAGGCCCGCCTTCTTCCCCAAGCCCTCTATCGAACAAGAGCCCGGATCGAGCGGACCTTCGGAAAGCTCAAGCGCTTCAAGCGCATCGCCCGCCGCTGCGGGAAAACCAAGGCCAGCTTCTCAGCCTGCGTCGCCCTCGCTCTCGGATTCATCATCATCAAATCCGTCCACACCACCTAGGACGATGCGGGCGGTGGCGGCCAGCGAGGCCCCCCTGCCTCCGCTCCGGAGCGACCCGAGAGGCTCGTGCGCGACGGTGTCCGAAGAGCGCGATCAGCGGTGGCGGCGGTGATGGCGCCGCATGTGCATCCCGCCCATGCGGCGGCCCTTCATGCCGCCTCCGGCATTGCGATGCATCCCGCCCATGTTGCTGTTCCCGGTCGCGCCGGCATTGCGGTCCAGCCCGTCGCCCGGAGCGGCCAAGCTCATGCCGGTGGCACCGAGCAGGAGGCCGAGGGTCAGCGTCGCGCCGAGGATGAGCTTGTTCATGCGTCCTAACCTTCCGCGGCGCTGCGCCGCCGGTACAGAACCTCGCACAGGAGGGCAGGTTCCGGTCAGCCCGAAAGGCCGAGGCTTCGCGCGTCCGAGGCAGCGGGGCGCCGATCGAGGCGACGTGGGTGGCGTCGGCACGGTCTGCTCGCGCAGCCTACTGCCGTGCCGTTCGGGTGCGCGACCAAGGCCTTGAGCGAATCAGGCATCGGTGACTCGAACGCGTAGAGGTCGGTGTCGGGATTGGCCGGTTGTTCGACCCGGGCCTGAAGCTCCGCGCCCACATCAAGCGCACGGCGATGGCGCGGTGGCTCGCCGTCTACCCGGCCGGCGGGACGGTGGACGGCGTGCGCGGCGACCACGTCCTGCTGGCGCCCCCGTTCATCGTCGATACTGCGACCGTGGACACGATCGTGGGCCTCGATGCGGCGCTCGCGCGGCCGCACTGACCGGCACCGTCCGGTCGGCTCCGGCGGCGCGCAGCGCCACGCGAACCGGAGAGCCGGCTTCGACGAGAGCTGGGCGGTACGCGTGCGGCGGCTGTTCGGTCTCGATGGCGGGCGACCACCTGCGCCTCGTCACGAGGCTGCTGAGCGACGCAGAGTTCAGCGGGTGCCGGGTGCTGAGCCCGGCCATGACACGCGCCCCTTGCGTCCTCGCGTCCGGTTGCGCCGCCGCGCCCGAAGGTCCTGTGTCGTCGCTCAGTGAGCCTCGGCTTGGAGAACGGCGTGATTCGATCCGTGACTGCCCGACCCGCCAGCCAGTCCCGAGCGATACGCCTCGGCCTGTCCCTTCTCGTCGCGTTGCTCGGCGGCGCACCGGCCTCCGCCATCGAGGGCGGCGCGGCGGCGCGGGCCGGCGACCGGCTCGCGCAGGCCACCGTCGGGATCGGCACCGTCACCGTGCCCGACGACGTGCCGCGCGTCTCGCGCTGCTCGGGCGTGCTGGTGAGCGCCGACCTCGTGCTCACGGCGGCCCACTGCGTCAACGGCGATCCGCTGGGCTCGGTGGTGGTGTTCTACCGCGGCGGCGAGCCGGTGCGGCCGGTGCGGACCGCGCGCGTGCTGGCGCGCTACAGCCCGGACCCCGGCGAGCTGACCTCGCACGCGGTCGGCGTCGACCTGAACGCGCTGTCGCTCGACCTCGCCGTCCTGCGCCTGTCCGCCCCCGTCACCGACCGGGTGCCCGTGCCGCTGGCGGTCGATCCCCGCCGCGTGCCGGCGGCCCTGCGCATCGCCGGAGCCGGATTATCCGGCCGCGTGGTGGGCCGGCTGCGCACCGCCGGCCTCACCCCGGTCGCGGCCACGAGCACGGGACTGACGATCGCCCGCGTCAACGGGGGGCGGGTCTGCTTCGGCGACTCGGGCGGCCCGGTCGTGGGCCAGGACAGGCGCGGCCTCATCCTCTGGGGGGTGGCGAGCGCCGTGATCTCCCGGCAGGCGCCCTGCGGGGGTCTCGTCGTGATCGCGCCGGTGGCCCAGGTCTTCGCCGGCAGCGGTCTGCGCTGACGCCGCGACGTGCGGGGCGCCCGGCGGGCCTGGGGCGGGCAGAAGGCGGGCGCGCGCCCTACCTTGCGGTATCTCTCAAGTCAGGATCCCGACCATGTGGTACTCCTACGGCTTGGTGCTGCTCGCCGGCATCGCCAACGCGGTCCAGCCCGGACAGAACGCCACCCTCGCCAAGAGCTTCTCCCAACCCCTCATGGCCGGCTTGGTCGTCGGGACCGGGGCGCTCCTCAGCATCCTGACCATCGGCCTCGTGTTCGGACGCTTGGCGTGGCCCTCGCACGAGGAGATGGTCCAGGTTCCGTGGTGGGCGTGGCTCGGCGGGTGCCTCGGCGGCATCGTCGTCATCACGCAGTTGCTCATCGCCCGCCAGATCGGCGCCGGGGCCTTCCTGAGTCTCCTCGTGACCGCGGGCGTCATCACCTCGATCCTGCTGGACCACTTCGGATGGGTCGGGTTCGAGGTGCATCCGGCGAGCCTCTGGCGGGTCGTCGGCGGCGCGCTGATGATCGGCGGCGTCGTCCTGGTGGCGCTCTTCTGACGCGCCCGCGGCCGCGGCAGGTCCTGCTCTCACCCGCGTCGACATCGGCCACGCAGGCGAAATCCAGGCCGCAGGATGCAACGTCCCGAGACCGGCATCGTTAACCCTGCGCTGCGGACCTGCGTCATGAGAGCCGCGCTGGCGGCAGTGAACCGGGCGGGCCGACCATGCTCTACGAACGAATCCTCGATCTTGCGCCGAGCATGGCGCTGGAACGTCGCCTCGGGGAGCGGCTCGCGGCCCGCTTCGTGATCGGCTTGCTGCTCGCCCCACCTGTCTGCGCCATAGCCGGGGTGACGCTGATCTCCTCCATCCTCTACGCCTTGGCGAGCCGGACCTGCGAGGCCGGTCGATTCACCGGATCGCGCATCCGGGAAGGCCTGCTTGCCGTCCCGTCCTGGTGCGCTGCACATCGCCTCCACCGAGGGCCGCGCGGACGGCATTCCGCGTTGCGGCCCTGACGAGGCACGCGTTGCCGCGCGGCCGGCGGAACGCCTGCCGGTGCTGATCGAGGCCGCCGTGGCCGCACGGAGATGGAGCAGGGCAGGGAACGGGCTTGAGCCAGCGCTACGGACTGGAGATCCGGGCGGCCACCGCCGCCGACGCGGCCAGCCTCGCCCGATGGCTCGGCGGCGACGGGCCGTCGATCGACCCCCGCGCCCTCGCGGAACGGATCGAGGCGCTGCGCGCGGATCCGGGCGCGGTGCTCGTCGCGGTGGAATGGGGACCGCCGAGCGGCCTCGTCGCGCTGCACTGGTACCGGACCCTGACCGGCGCCGCCCGCACGGCGCAGATCACGATGCTGCACGTCGGCGCCGACGACCGCAGGCGCGGGCTCGGGCGCCTGCTGCTCAAGGCGGCCGCGCAGGCCGCCCGCGTCGCCGGCTGCGACGCGATGGAGATGACGATGCCGGCCGACCGGCCGGACCTGCGCGCCTTCTGCGCGGCCGCGGGCTTCGTCGAGGCCGGCACCTGCGTCACGCGGCCCCTGCGCAAGAAGGGACCCGGCGCGTAGGCCATGGGAAAGACGCCGCACGGGGACCGGCTCACGGCGTCTCAGGGCACGAGGCCGTCCCGGCCACCGGAGAGCGGCACGGCCTCGGCGAACGGAAACTCCAGCACCACGTCGCCGGTCGCGTCGGTGACGAGGAGGCTCGCCGCCATCAGCCGCGCCTGATCGTTCGTCTCGCGCAGGGCGGCCCGGATCGTGTCCCGCGCCGTCTCCCAGGCGTGGTCGGCGTCGGGCAGGTCCGTCCCGTCCGGGTCGGCGATGCGCTCGGCGCCGATCTGGGTGTTGAAGAAGTAACGGGGCATGATGGCGTCTCGCGCGGGATGCGGGTCATCGCTCGGCCCGCGACGCGAACCGACGGGGAGCGAGCCGGGACATGGTGATGGGCATGAGCGCAGCAACCCCGCACGGCACCCGATCCCGCGGAGGTCGCGGGCTCCGGCTCGGAGGCGGGATTGGTGTCGTCGTCCTCGCCGGGATCGTGGGGGCGCCGGCGCAGCCGGTCGATCCCTCCGCCGCGCGGACGATCGGCCTCGTGCGCAGCCACCGCACGGACGGATACGTCACCGTGGCGCAGACCCTGGCCTTCGCCGAACGGGCGCGGCCGCGGAGCTTCCGCATGGCCCGGATCTGGGCCGAGCGGCGCGCGGACGAGCCGTTCACGCGGGTCCACCTCTGCTACCGGCTCCGGCCGCCGGGACGACCGGCCGAGCCGGTCTGCGGGATCGACTACCTCGTCAGCGCGGACCCGGCCCACGTCGAGGTGGCGGATGCTCAGTCCGGCCTCGGGCGCGAGCTGGAGGCCGGACGCGAGGCGTTCGTGCGCGGCCTCGACCGCGAACTCGCCCTGCGGCGCGACCCGGCCGCCACGGCCGTGCGGGATGCGCTCGATCCGTTCAATCCCTACGATCTGCGGTAGGCCAAGTCCGGGCGGCCCACCTCGCGCGGCGTCCGGACGCGCTGCGGGCGGCGGCGTGAAACCCTATCTCGCCGATGTCGAGGCAGCGGGATGTCCTTCGTGGGTGACGAGACGCTGACTGTCTACTACGACGGGGCCTGCCCCCTCTGCCGGGCCGAGATCGGGCATTACCGCCGCTGCCGCGGGGCCGAGCGCATCGCGTTCGTCGATGTCGCTCCGGAGATCCCGGACAGCCGTCTCGGTCCCGGACTCGATCCGGATGCGGCGCGGCGCCGCTTCCACGTCCGCGACGCCGACGGCCGCCTGTGCTCGGGGGCGGCGGCTTTCGCCCGGCTGTGGAGCGTCCTGCCCGCGTGGCGCTGGCTCGGGCGCCTCGTGCGGCTCGCGCCGGTGCTGCCCCTGGCCGAGGCGGCCTACCGTGCCTTCCTGCCCCTGCGGCCGCGCCTTGCCCGGCTGCTCGTGCGCGCCCGTTGACAAGTCCTGCGCGGGCTTGATCCCGGGCGTCCAGGCCGAGAGGGTGGAGCATGGCACGCAAGCGCATCCACCTGACGACCGACATCCTGGCGGACGCCCTGCACCGGCTCGGCATCCCGGCGCGCGCGGTCGACCGCGACGCGCTGCGTGCCCGGATGAACCTCCCCGAGTACGACGGGTTCGTCGAGGACGCGATCGTGGCGGCAGCGCTCCGCGCGGTGGACGCGCGCCGCGCCTTCGCCGAGACCGGCGTCGCGGCGCTTCGGGCAGCGCTCCCCGCGCTGCGGGCCGAGGTACGGGACGGCGAGATCCACTGGCGGCTCCGGGTCACGCTCCCGCTCCTCGACGACGGCCGGCTCGACCTGCGCGTCGACGTCGCCCCGGGCGACGAGGCCGGGGCGATCCTGGAGGCGATGAGCCTGCGCAACGATGCGGGCTGGCGCCGCGACGCGCTGCGCACCGCGCTCGGCGAGACCGCGGCGCGCACGGACGCATCGCTCAACCGCGTGGTGGCCCGCCTGCGCGAGCAGGTCCGCGACGACCTCCTCGCCCTCGGGGCGGACGCACCGACCTACGTCGCGCACCTCGACCGGTCCCTGCGCGCGCGCACCTTCTCCCCCGCGCCGAACCTCGCGCACGCCATCACCGACGCCCTCAAGGCGGTGCGCACCCGGGCCAAGGTCGTGGCGCGCGAGGAATCCGGCCGGCGGCGGCTGCGCGACCGGGCCGGCTTCGGCGCCTACATCGAGAAATTCGTACCCGCCCGCCGGCTGAACCGGCGGATCGTCTTCCACATGGGGCCGACGAACTCGGGCAAGACCTACGCGGCGCTCCGGGCCCTGGGTGAGGCCGCCACCGGCACCTACCTCGCGCCGCTGCGCCTGCTCGCCCTGGAGAACTACGAGGCCCTGCTGGAGCGGGGCCTGCGCGCCGGCATGGTCACCGGCGAGGAGGTGCTGGGCGCGGCGAACCCGACCCACACCGCGCGCACCATCGAGACCGCGGACCTGCGCCGGCCGGTCGAGGTCGCGGTGATCGACGAGATCCAGATGCTGTCGGACCCCGACCGGGGCTGGGCCTGGACCAACGCGCTGTTCGGGATTCCGGCCCGCACCGTGATCGTCTGCGGCTCGGACGAGGCGCTGTCCCACGTGCGCCGGGCGGCGGAGGCCGCGGGCGAGTCCCTCGACGTGGTGGCGTTTTCGCGCAAGACGCCGCTCGTCGCGCTGGCCGCGCCCGTGCCTCTGGAGGCGGTGCAGCCGGGCGACGCGGTCGTCGCGTTCTCGCGGCGCGCCGTGCACGAGAACCGCGCGGTTCTGGTCGCGGCAGGCCGCAGCGTCGCCACGATCTACGGCGCGCTCTCGCCGGAGGTGCGGCGCACGGAGGCCCAGCGCTTCCGCGACGGCGCGGCGGAGGTGCTGGTCACCACCGACGCCATCGGCATGGGCCTCAACCTCGGGCCGCTGAAGCGCGTCGTCTTCTCCGCGGTGACGAAGTGGGACGGCACGGCAGAGCGGGCCCTCACCAGCGCCGAGATCCGCCAGATCGCCGGCCGGGCCGGCCGCTTCGGCCACCAGGACGCGGGCCACGTCTCGGCCACCGACGCGACCGCCCTCGGGCCGATCCGCGACGCGCTCGCCGGCGCGCCGACGGCGCCGGCCGCCGACACCCGGTTCTACGTCCGCCCGGACCTCGTCGCCATCGAGGCGGCGGCGGCCGAACTCGGCACCGAATCCTTGGGCGCGGTGCTGGCGCACTTTGCCCGCGCCACCTTCTACGAGGGCGGGCCGTTCCAGCCCTCGGCGATGGAGGAGGCCCTGGAGGCCGCGCGCGCCGTCGACCGGGCGCGGTTGCCGATCCCGGAAAAGTTCGCCTTCGCGGTCTGCCCGATCGACCGGCGCGACCCGGCCTCGACCGGGGTGCTGGAGCGCTGGGTGCAGGCGCGGGCCGCGGGCGCCGCCGTGCCGGCGCTGCGCGCGAACCCGGCCGGCGAGCTGGACTACCAGGAGCGGACCGTGAAGCTCGCCAGCGCCTACCTCTGGCTGGCGCGGCGCTTCCCCGACACCTTCGACGACGTCGAAGCGACCCGGACCCTGCGCACCCGCGCAAACGGGGCCATCGAGCAGCACCTGCGCGAGACGGCGACGCGCAGGCTCGCGGCCCGACCTGACCCGGATGCCGCCCGCGTCCCCGCAGCCGGCGCGGAGGCCGGTCCGCGCCGGTCGCGCGCGACGGCCTGACACCGGGGAGCAGCCGTGGACGACGATGCGGAGGTCGGCATTCCCTCCCGTCCGGCGCCGCGGCAGGTTCGATGCATCGGTCGGACGGCCGCATCGTTGGCTGCGCACCGCGACACCCGAGGCTCACCCATGCGCCGCCCGCTCCGATCCGCCCTGCTGGGCCTGATCCTCCTCGCGACATGGCTCAGTCAAGGCGCCCGCGCCGCGGAGACCGTGGACGTGCTCCTCGTGCTCGCCGTCGACGTGTCGCTCAGCATCGACGATCCGAAGTTCCAGCTCGAACGCCGCGGCTACGCCGACGCCTTCAGCGATCCGCGGGTGCTGCGGGCCATCGCCGAGGGCCGGACCGGACGCATCGCGGTCGCCCTCGTCGAGTGGGCAGGTCCCGAGGATCAGACCGTCGTCGTCGACTGGACGATCATCGCGGGCGCCGCCGACGCGCGCGCCTTCGCGGCCAAGCTCCAGGCCGCGCCGCGCTCGTTTTCCGGCCGCACGGCGGTCGGCTCGGCCATCGACTTCGCCGCCGGCCTCATCGCGGGCGCGCCCTTCCAGGCCGACCGGCAGGTGATCGACGTGTCCGGCGACGGGACGAGCAACGGCGGCCGCGCGATCTCCGAGGCGCGCGACGCGGCGGTGGCGCAGGGGATCACGATCAACGGCATCGTGATCCTCACCGATCCGACCGGGCTCTCCCCCTACCTCGTCGCCCACACCAACCCGCCGGGCGGGCTGGCGGCCTACTACCGCGAGACCGTGATCGGGGGCGAGGGCGCGTTCGTGATGAGCGCGGAGAGCTTCGAGAGCTTCGGGCGGGCGCTCATCGCCAAGCTCGTGCGCGAGATCTCCTGAGCGCGTGCGGCGGCTCCTGTTCCGGGAGCAGGACGTCCGGGCGGGACGGCCTGTCGTCGGAGACATCGACCGGCGCACGATCCGGCGGGACGGCTCTTGCGCCTATCAACGGCTATGAGGGCCCGCGCGCACTGAGAGCCGCCTCCGTCCGCTCGGTGCATCGCCCGCATTCTCGGCTCCGGAACCGCGACAAGCCAAGGACCCGACGCCAAGTTCCGGCCCGAATGCGGCCGCGCAAGATCCCGTACCGCGGTTCGAACGGTGCCCGCGATTTATCCGGGATTAACCAAACGCGCGTCTAATCGGCATCAGTCAACGGTCATCCATCCCTGCACGGGCGAGCCCGCCGCTCCGTTGTTCGCGCGCCGAGACCTCCGCACGGTTCGGCACGCGCAGCAACGGTCGGAGGACGCATGCGCGGGGACCGCGTATCCCGAGTAGCGCCCGCATGCCCCACCCTTCGCGTCCGTCATGCGGTTTCGCCTCGAACGCGCGCCGACGCGGGGCGCGCCGCCGCTCCCTCCTGAGGAACGTGCTGGCCGCAACACTCTGCCTCGTCACCGTGGCCGGCCTTCCGCCCGCGGACGAGGCCGCACCGGGCAACCGGCACGCCGCGGCGCCGGCGCGGGACGCGCGCGTACAGTCCGGGCGCTTCGACTGGATGTTCGATCCCAACCCTGCGCTGGAAGCCGAGGCGCGCAGGGGCTGGCAGGGCGCTCCCCTTGAAGCGACGTTGCAGGTGGCGTCCGCACCCGCCCGCGTCACCTCTGACGCCGTCACCCTCGCCGCCCTCGCGCCCGTCCCGCACGAGGCCGTCCGGACGGTGCGGCCGTCGCCGGCACCGGAGGCCGCGCAGGTCGCCAGGATCGTGCCGCTGCCGATGCCGCGCCCCTCCGAGCTGCTGGCGAAAACCCTCGACGCGCGCGTGGCGGAGCGGCGGGTCCCGCGGCGCACGCGGACCGCGGCGCTTCCGGCGGCGACGGGCGAGGCCCCCTCGTTCTTCGAGGAACTGTTCGGCGCGCGGAAGGAACCGGCACCCGCCCTCGCCTACGCCGCGCTGGAGAACGGCGCGATCGGCGGTGCGCGCGGGCGGCTCATCCCCCAACCCGATCCCGCGGCGACGGCGGGAACCGCGATCTACGACATCAGCGCCCGGATCGTGCGCCTGCCGAGCGGCGAGGTGCTCGAAGCCCATTCCGGTCTCGGCGCAGGGCAGGACAACCCGGATTCCGCGCACCTGCGGATGCGCGGCGTGACACCGCCCGGCACCTACGACCTCACGGAGCGCGAGCAGCTCTTCCACGGGGTGCGGGCGCTCCGCCTCAACCCCGTCGGCGGCAGCGCCGTCATTCACGGCCGCGACGGCCTGCTCGCCCACACCTACATGCTCGGCCCCGGCGGTGCCTCGAACGGCTGCGTGTCCTTCCGCGACTACAACCGGTTCTTGCAGGCCTATCTGAGGGGCGAGGTCCGGCGCCTGATCGTCGTCGCCGGGCGCTGGCAGGACGGACCGGCTCATTCCTTCGGCGGCCTGTTCGGCCGCTCGGTTGCTCGCCGCAGCGACGGCTGAGCGGAACGCGGGCGCCGAACGCGGCCAAGCGATCGAGGACGATGCTGGGCCCCGTCCGACCATCCCCCGATCAAGCTCACGCCCGAACAGCCGCCCGAGCCATCACGTCAACGCGCGCACCCACCGATCGCCGACCGGGTCGAACCCCGCCTTAGCGTAGAGGTCGGCGCAGGGCTTGTTCCGGTCGGTGGCAACGAACAGCGCCGAGACCTGCGCGTGGCCGGCTCGGCGCAGCCCGTCGGTGAGGTGCGCGAGCATCGCGGTCTCGATGTCGAGGCCGAAGACGCGGCAGCTCATCACGACCTGAACGATCGCGTCGCCCATCACCACGGCGGCGCCGACGAGGCCGTAATCCGTGAACTTGTCGGCGACCTCGAAGGCGTGGATCGTCAGGCCGTCGCGAAAGGCCGCCCCCATGTCCTCGACGGTCCAGCGCCGGCCGGTGGTGTTGAACTGGTTGGTCTTGTTGATCAGCTCGAACGCGCGCCTGAAGCGACCGTGCTGCGCGTCGCCGATCGCGCAGGGCGTGATCCTGATGTTGAGCGAGGCGAGGAACTCCTCGCGCGAGAGGGCCTTGCGGGTGTCCTCGCGCCGGACCTGGGCCTGGATCATCTCGGTGCGGCGGCCGGATTCGTCGGAGATGAAGGGGCCTTGCGTCTCGGCCGACCACAGCAGCGTCCGACGGATGCCGTAGAGGTCGGCCCCCAGCGTCCGGATGCCCGGGAACGCCCGGCGCACGGCGTCCCGCTCGACCGGGTTGTCGTCGATGAACACCGCGCTTTCGGGCAGGACGTTCACCTGCTCCAGGATCTCGGCGACGTTGTCCGCCTTGGCGTTCCAGTTGATCCGGACGACGGCGAACTGCTCCAGGGGCAGACGCTCGCCGAACAGCCCGTCCCACAGGCCGCGGATGATCGCCTCGTCGTTCTTGCTCGCGATCGCGAGGACGATGCCGCGGGTCTTGAGGACGCACAGCGCCTCGACGAGCCCGAGCGGCCAGCCCTCGCAGGCGCAGGGATCGGGCTCGCCCGCCTCGGCGATCACGCCGCGCCAGAGGGTGTCGTCGAGGTCGACGATGACGAGCTTGACGGCGTCGATCCCGCGCAGCGTCCGGACCATGGCCTCGATCTCGGCGTAGACCGCGTCGAAGAAGGGTGCGATCCTAAGATCGAACTGTCGGCTGATCGCCGGGGGCGGATCGAGCCGGTTCCGGTCGTAGGCGCTGTCGAAGTCGCTCAGCGTCGAGCTGTGGTTCAGCATCCAGAGATGATCGTCCTGGACGTGCATGCGCCCGATCGTGGCGGCGATCGCGTCGAAATCTAGGACGTGGCTGTTGGCGTAGGTCGCGACGACGTCCGCGAGGCGGGCGTTGAGCCGCTCCATGAAGTGGCTGAAGCTGCGCAGGTCGTTCCGCGGCATCAGGCGCCCGAGCGGGTCCTGCTGCGGCCTGAAGAAGTTGACGACGAACGTGGTGATGCCCGTCTCCCGGTTCCACCGCATCGCCGCGTCGAGGAATAGCGATAGGCGCTCTTCGGTCTCCCGGAAGACGAGTTCGTAATCCTCGGGACGGTGATGCTTGAGACGCGCGAACTGAACGTCCGGCAGGATGCTGCGCAGGGGGATCTGGACGATCTGGAGGTCGTAGGCGGCGATGGCCTGCGGCGGGCTCGCGGGAAGCTCGCCGAGGTTGTTGAACAGCACGAAGTCGCCGTGGAGCTGCTTGGCGCGTCCGACCTCGGCCAGGAGGTTCTCGACGAGGCACGACCCGACGACGAGGAGGCGGTTCAGGCCGGTCGCGCTCACCCTGAGATCGCGCGGGACCCGGAACTCGTCGGCGGCCTTCGGCTTCGGCAGCGCTCCGGACGCGGGTTCCGGATGGGACTGCGCGCTCACCGGTCCCGACCGGGATTTCGGCCACAGATTCCGAAGCACGTTCATGCGCTGCCTGAAGTTCCGTCCGGATCGCCGTCCCGGTCACGCCCGTTCCGGGCCCTGCCTTAGCGGGACGGGGTCGGGAAGGGAATCCGGGCCGCGGGATGCCCCCCTCCGAAGCCCCGGATGCGGCGCGCCGGGATCGAGGCCGTTATCGCAGTTCCAGCACGCTGAGCCGGTCCGTGACGCCGAACGTGAGGCGCTCCGCCGGGGCGAGGGTTTCCGTGGCCACGGAGCCGTCATCGGCGAAGCGATGGAGCCGCACCGCCCGCGGCGGGCGCGTGAGCCGCAGGCCGACGGGCTGCGGGGCGAGGTCGGCCTTGAGCCGGCGCAGCACCCGGTCCCAGTTGCCGACCCCGAGCCAGATCGGCACGAGGATCGTGCCGTCGCGGCGCAGGAAGCGGGCGGCCTGCAGGTCGGGGAGGCCGGCCTCCAGGGCGACCTCGACCGGGGCATTCGTCGCGGCACCCTCGGACCGGAACAGGCGCATCAGGTTCGCGACCGCTTGAAAGGTCGGCGTCGGCGATCCGTCGTAGCGCAGGAGCCCGAAGCGGCTCTCCGGGTCGGCCTCGCCGCGATCGTTCGAGCAGATCAGCTCGTAGAGGTAGGTGCGCCGCACGCCCTGGAGGAAGCTCCAGAGGAGGAGGCGCGGCATGTATCGGGCCCGCATCGCCTCGGAGACCGGCAGGTGGAAGCTGCCGGTGGCGAGCGCCGTGTGGTAGCCGTTCTCGGTGGCGAGGATCGGCGCGGCGCCGTAGACCGGACGCACAGCCGCGACGAAGCGGCGGAGGTCGCCGTTGCCCTCGGTCTCCGGATGTTCGAGGCCGGGATAGGCGTGGACGTTGCCGAAATCGACGGCGCCCGAGAGGTTCTCGGCGGCCGCGACGTTGCCGAAGATGTAGCTCGGGCCGGCGACCTGGACGGCGCGGAACCGCGGATCGCCGCGGGCCGCCCGGTAGAGGGCGCGCTGGTGCTCGGCCGACGCGTGCGGCCGCTCGCTCCCCCCGGTCGCGATGTTGGGCTCGTTGCTGCCCTCGACGATCGCGAGGCCGCCCTCGCACCACGCGGCGATGTCGGGAAAGCGCCGGGGTGGGGTGAGCGGCGCGGCATCGAGCCCGTCGTAGAAGACGAGGCTGAACCGGTAGCCGCCCCGCGCCAGCCGGGCGATCCGCTGGAACTGCGGCGGCGGCTCAGGGCCCTCGAGCACGACGTCCTCGCGCAGGTGCATGATCCCGAGTTCGTCGAGGGCCGCCGCGCAGCGCTCGAACAGCGCGACGTAGGGGCTCTGCGCGTGGCCGAAATGGGTGTTGACGCCGACGGAGGCGGTGAAGTCCTCAGCCCGGTGCAGCGGGACCGGGCCGGCGGCGGCCCGCGTCGCGAGCGACAGGGCGCCCAGCGCCAGCACGGCCCGGCGCGTCGGCGCCCGTGTCGGCACGCTCACGCCTTGCCTCCCGCGATCCGCCCGGTCGGGCCGAGACCGGTCTTCGGCGAGGAGGACGCCTCGGGCTCCGGAACGATCCCGGGGACCGACGTTCGGGCAACGGCAGTCCGATGCAGGATGAGCGCCAAGCTCCTCCGCAGCGTGTCGCGCAAGAGAATGGCGGCGAGCGCCCCGTAGGCGAGGACGCCGCCGACGATGACGGCGGCGAGCCCCGCACGCTCGCCGAGTTGCAGGTAGACCGCGTCCTGCACGAGGAGGATTCCGCACGCCATCAGGGCGGCGCAGGCCAGGATCGGCGCCAAGGCTGCGGCGATCCGCCCGTTGCCGACCGGGACGAACCGGCCGGCAGCGATCACCACCAGCGGCGAGAACAGGTAGGCGCGCAGCACGTGCCCGACGACGAGGGCCGACAGCCCGAACGGCGCGGTCGCCACCGCCACCAGGATCGTGATCCCGAACTGGCCGGCCGCCAGGACCAGCGCCGCCCGGGTCCGGTCGGACGCGGTGAAGATCGTCCAGAGGAGCGAGGTCGCGACGAATTCCGGTCCCAGCAGCGACAGGATGCGCACCACCGGAACCGCGTCCCGCCACTGCTCGCCGAAGAGCAGCGGGATCAGGGTCGGCGCCACGGCGGCCATGCCGAGGAACGCCGGGAGCGCCAGGACCGCCGACATCGCGACGAACCCGTTGAACGCCGCCGCCAGTTCCCCGGGTCGTCCCTGGAGCCGTGCGTAGGTCGGCAGGGCGACCGAGGCGAGCGGGATGACGGCGACCTGGCTGACGAGGTCGATGCAGCGCCACGCGAGCCGTAGGAGGCCGATATCGGCCGTCGACAGGAAGTAGGCGGCGATCACCTCCTGGCTGCGGATGCTGAGCGTCAGCAGCAACTGGGTCGAGAACACCCGGGACCCGAAGGCCACCTGCCGGCGGGCGTGGCCGCGGTCGAACCGGCGCCCGGGGAGCCAGGGAAACGCCGCCCAGGTCAGGACGGTGGTCGCGCTCGTGGCGAGCAGGCGCTGGACGACGAGGCTCCAGACGCCGAACCCGTGAAGCGCCAGCACGACCGCGACCGACCCGCCGGCAAGGTTGGCCGCGAGCGCCCGGACCGCGAGGCTGCGGAACCCGAACGTGCGCTGCAGCCGCGCCTCGTGGATCACGCCGAGCGCCGAGACGACGAAGGTGACGGCCAGAGCCGCCAGCACCGGCTGGAGCTCGGGCAGCCGCAGCAGCCACGCGATCGGCCAGGACAGCAGGACCAGCGCCAGCGCGTAGGCGCAGCCGGAGGCCAGCGCGACCCAGAAGGCCGTGTCGGCGAAGGCCGCATCGAGCCGTTCGGTCTGGACCACGAGGTCCGGCAGCCCGCCCCGCGTCACGATGAGCAGGATGTCGATGAAGACGACCGCCACCGCGACGAGGCCGAACTCGCCCGGGTTCAGGAGCCGGGCCAGCACGAGGAAGACGGCGAAGCTGAGGACGACGTTGCCGATCGAGCTGACCGCGACCCAGCCGGCCGCCCGGACCGACCGGCTGGTCACGTCGTCGTGCAGCGGCAGGATCGCGGCGGGTCCTGAGGCGGGTGAGATGTCCGCTCTAGGCTCCATGATGGGGTCCGCGTGCGGCGGACGCTTGCAGCAGGGCCGAGGGACGTGGACGCACGGCCGCACGGCGCTCGTCGACGAGTTCGGCGTAGAGGGCGAGGTACTTCTCGGCCACGCGCGCGGAGGTCGATTCCCGCAGGACGTGCTGGAACGCGCGCTCGTCGGGCAGGTCCGCCCGCCCGCGGGCGACGACCGCCCGGATGCGGTCGGCGAGGTCGGCGTCGTCGCCCGCCGAAAACAGCCAGTCGGCGTTGTGCTCGCCGATCAGCTCGGGGATGCCGCCCGAATCCGCCCCGATCACCGGCACGCCCATCGCGTAGGCCTCGTAGACCGTGCGCGGGGAGGGCTCCGCCCAGAACGAGGGGACGACGAGCACGTCGATCTCGGTGAGGAAGTCCTTCGGCTGCACCCAGCCGACGAACTCGATCGGCAGCCCTGCCGCCCGCGCCCGGAACCGCTCGATCGAATCGTCCATCGCCTGCCCCGCGATCAGGCAGCGCCAGTCGCCGGGGCCGATCCGGTGCAGCGCGTCGATCAGGGTGCCGACGCCCTTCTCGACGTTGATGCGCCCGAGGAAGCCGAAGGTCATCGGCCGCCCCGTCCGATCGACCCCGCGGCGCGCGGCGGGATCGCCGTCCGGGACCGTGCAGGAATAGTAGATCACCCGGCGCCGCTCGGGCGCGAGGTGGCGGAACAGCCCGTGGTCGACATGGGTCTTCAGGATCTCGGTGCCGACGCTCGCCACGGCATCGACCCACCTATTGGTCAGTTGCTTGGAGGCGTTCACGACCTTGCAGCCCAGGTGCCAGTGCGTGCACGGCTTGCCGTGCTTGAACATCGCGGCGTTGCCGCAGATCAGGTCGTACTCGCAGATCGTGTGGACGATCGGGATGCCGCGCTTGGCGGCCGCGCGCCAGACCAGCGTCGAGATGTCGAGCAGCGAATGGGTATTGACGATGTCGGGCTGAAAATCATCCAGCACCCGGCCGAACTCCGCGGCGACCGCGAAATTCCACTGCTGCTTCAGCTTGAAGGTGTTCCGCGCCAACCGGCCGTGCTGCGCCCAGTCCTCGAGCCAGAAGTCGTTGTGGTGGGCCATGCGGTAGACCGTGACGCCGTTGCGCACGGTCTTCGGCTCTGCCTGCCGCTCGATGCAGGCGGCGGCGACCGTGTGCCCGAGCCCGGCGAGTTCCTCGGCCAAGTGCTCGACGGAGCGCTCCGCGCCGCCGACGATGTGGGGCGGATAGAGCGAGCTAAGATGCAGGATGCGCATGAGGCCATGATCCGCCGGCGGAGACCGGCTCGCGGTTGAGGAGGGTGCGGTAGAGGTCGAGGTAGCGGGCGGCCACGATCTCCGGCCGAGTCGCGGCCCGGACGGCGGGCGCGTTGCGCAGGCCCAGTGCGAGGCGGGCCGGATCGGCCACCACGCGCGCCATCGCGGCGGCGAGCGCTTCGGAATCGCCCGGCGGGACGAGCCAGTCCGCGTTCGCGCCGACCTGCTCGGCGATGCCGCCGACGGCCGTGCCGATCACCGGAACGTTTCGGGCGTAGGCTTCGGCGACGGTGCGCCCGAAGGCCTCCGGCCAGACCGGCGGGACGACGAGGCAGTCGATGCCGTCGAGGAAGGCGTCGCGCGCGACGAATCCGGGGAAGTCGATCGGCAGGCCTGCGGCCATCCCCCGGTAGCGGTCGAGCCCGTCGACTGCCCGACCCGCAACGCCGAGCCTCCAGCCCGAGGGCGGCAGGCGCCGGCAGGCGTCGAGGAGGACGTCGACGCCCTTCGAAGGCTCGATCCGGCCCATGTAGCCGAAGGTGACGCCGGCCGCAGGAGCCCCGCGCTCGGCCGGGGGCGGTGCGCCCGCCACGATCGGGTTCCAGATCACCTGCCGCAGGGCGGGCGGGACCGCACGGAAGAACCCGGCCGCGAGGTGGCGCGCCAGGATGTCCTCGCCCACGCCGATCACCGCATCGACGGAGTGCTGGCAGAGGCGGTGGGGCAGCGCGTAGGCGCGGCACTTGGCGTGCGGCCGGTCGCAGATGCGCCCATCCCGCACCATGGCGCCGTTGGTGCACAGGCTCGTGAAGTCGTGCAGCGTGTGGACGACGGGCACCCCGAGGCGCGCGAGCATCGGCCACAGGCGCGGCGTCAGTTCCGACATCGAGTGGGTGTTGACCACGTCGGGCCGGAAATCGCGCAAAGCCGCCTCGATCGCGGCGAGCGTGCGCCCGCCCCACTGCGCGGCGAGCTTGTAGCGGAGGCGGCTCAAGCGCCCGTGCTCGGCCCAGTCGAGGACGTGGAACGGCGTGCCGTGCCCGACCCGGTAGATCGTGGTCCCGTCGGCGGTGTCGGGGCCTTGCGCCCGGCGCGACAGGCAGGCGACGCCGAGCGCGTGCCCGAGCCCGGCCTGCGTTTGCACGAGGGTTTCCACCATCAGCTCCGCCCCCCCGACCTGTTCGGGCTGGTAGAGCGAGGTGAGATGGAGAATACGCATCGGCGGGGTCCGAGCCTGCGGGCGCAGCCTAGCCGCCGGTTATTGCCAGTCGATGAAGCGAATCCTCGTCAACATGCCGAGCCAGTTCGGCGGCAAGCCGTCCGGCGTCGCGCGGGTGGCGTTCCGCCTGATCGCGGAACTGGCCTCGCGTCCCGATCTCACGATCGTCCTGCGCTCGCCGTGGACGCGCGATGCGCTTCCCGAAGGCCTGCGCGGGCGGATCGAGGTCGTCACCGTCCCGCGCCCGCGCATCATGGTGCTCGACGTCCTGCGCCAGCTCCTCACGGTTCCGGCCTGCTGCCGGCGCCACGCCATCGACCTCGTGCTGAACATCGATCCCTACGGCGCGGCCCGCGGCGGGCGGGCGCGGGTGGTGGTCGTGCACGACCTCTACTTCCGGACGATCCCCGAAAGCACCGGGCCGCGCGAGGCCCGCACCACGGACCTGATCTTCCGGCTCATGCTGCGGGGCAACGGGGCGGTCGTGGCGGTCTCCGACGCGACCCGGCGCGACCTGGAGAAGCATTACCCGCGGGCACGCGGGCGCGTCCGGGTCATCCCCTCGGCCTCGGTCATCGACCCGGCGGCACTGACGGACGGGGCGCGCTCGGAGGTCGCGGGACCGTTCATCCTCGCGGTCGGCAACGCCACCCACAACAAGAACTTCGGCCTCCTGGCGGAAGCGGCGGCGCGGCTCGCCCCGCACAGGCCGGACCTCGCCATCGTCCATGTCGGGGAGGACCCCGACGATGCGATCGGCGCCGTCCTGCGGCGTCTTGACGCCGGCATCCGCGTGATCCGCCTGTCGCGCATCGACGACGGCCGGCTCGCGGCCCTCTACCGCGCCGCCCTGTGCCTGTGCGTCCCGTCGTTCGCGGAGGGCTTCTGCCTGCCCGTGCTCGAAGCGCAGGCGCTCGGCTGCCCGGTGGTGTGCGCGAACCGGTCCGCGACCCCGGAGGTGGCGGGGGAGGGGGCCCTGACCTTCGACCCCACGGACCCGGCGGCGCTGGCCGCGTGCCTGCATCGGCTGCTCGACGAGCCCGGACTGCGCGCGGACTTGGCGGCGCGCGGCCGGCGCAACGAGGCCCGCTACACCTGGGCGGCCACCGGGCGCGCCTACGCCGCGCTCCTCAGCGACGCGCTCGATCCGGCCAACCGGTCCGCCTGAGCGGTTCTCACCGAGCGCCCGCGTCACGGCCTCGATGCGAGCGGGTCGCGACGGAACGCGGGACGCTGCGCGACGCGCTCCCGGGTCCGGCGCTTCCGCCACGGCATCCGCGCCCGGACGCGCGGCTGCGCAGCGCCGTCGGCGCGGCGAACCACCCTGGCCTGCACGGCCCGACCGCGAGCGGCGTCGCCGGACGATACGCCTCGGGGCATGACGAGACTTGGTTAATGTTCACCACGTGAATGGAATTGCCTGTTTCCGATGAACCTGTAGGGCGGAATAGGCATAAAGCTTTCTGTAAGGGAAGCATATCAAGTTATCGAATGCAGGTCGATGGTAGCTTCTCGGTGTTTCACACGTTGAAGTTGTACATCTGTAAGCAGATGTGCCGTCGCACGCATGCCCGCCGGTCGAGGTTTCACGAAGATGCGCGTCGCGATCGTTCATGATTGGCTCTACGTCGTCGGCGGTGCGGAGAAGGTCCTGCGGGAGATCCTGGCGCTCTATCCCGGGGCCGACGTGTTCACGCTCTTCGACTTCCTGACGCCGGCCGACCGCGCGGCGATCGGCTTTTCCGCGGCGCGGACCAGCTTCCTCCAGAAGATGCCGTTCGCGCGCACGCACCATCGCGCCTACCTTCCGCTGATGCCGATCGCCGTCGAGCAGTTCGACCTGTCGGCCTACGACCTCGTCATCTCGAGCAGCTACGCCGTCGCCAAGGGCATCCTGACGGGCCCGGATCAAGTCCACGTCTCCTACATCCACTCGCCGATGCGCTACGCCTGGGACATGCAGCACACGTACCTGCGCGAGAGCGGGTGCGCTTCCGGGATCAAGAGCATGGCCGCGCGCATGCTCCTGCATCGGATGCGCCTGTGGGACAGCCGCACGGCGAACGGTCCGGACGCGATCGCCACCAATTCCGGATTCGTGGCCCGGCGCATCCGCAAGGTCTACGGCCGCGCGGCGGAGGTCATCCCCCCGCCCGTCACCCTCTCGAAGGCGTGGTGGGACGGTCCGCGCAGCGACCACTTCCTCGTGGCGAGCCGGCTGGTTCCCTACAAGAATGTCGAGGCGGTCGTCGCGGCGTTCCGGGAGCTGCCCGACCTCAACCTCGTCGTGGCCGGGACCGGCCCGGAGGAGGGACGGCTGCGGCAGGTGGCCGGCCCTAACGTATCGTTTGCCGGCTTCGTGGACGACGGGACGCTGCGGCACCTGATGGCCACGGCGCGCGCCTTCGTCTTCGCGGCCGAGGAGGATTTCGGCATCGTCGTGGTCGAGGCCCAGTCGGAGGGCACGCCCGTCCTGGCGCTCGGCCGGGGCGGGGCGCGGGAGACGGTCGCGACCCAGCCGCCGAACCGGTCGGGGATGTTCTTCTCCGATCCTGAGCCGAGCCTCATCGCGGCCTGCATCCGCGACTTCACCGCCCAGGAGGCGACGTTCTCGCGCGCGGCCTGCCGCGCCCAGGCCGCGCAGTTCTCGCCCGAGACCTTCCGCGCCCGATTCTCCGGCTTCGTCGAGCGGCAGATGGCGCTCCATCACGACGCCGGTCCCGTCCGGGACCGCACACCGCCGCGCCTGGCCATCGCCTGAGGCGGCCTGAAGCGCCGTCCGGCGAAACGGTCACCGGTTCGTCGCGGGAGCGCGTGTCACCACGAAGGTCTGGAGCCGTTCGCGATCCGATCGCGTCGGGAACGGCTCCAGCCCGTGCCCTCTCACCGCAACGCCCGAGAGCGGCGTTGCCCAGCCCGGTGGCCGACGATGACGACGTCCTACCTCAACCCGGACCGTGCCGTCTCCGCCTTCGCCGGAGGCCAATCCGGTCCGGTCGCGATGATCTGGCGCCGGCGCGGCCTGTTCGCGGCCGTCTTCCTCACCGTCGTCGCCCTGACGGTGGCCGCCCTCCTGGCCGCGCCGGTGCAGTACCTCGCGATCGGCTCGGTCATCGTCGCGGAGGCGGAGCCGGGCAACAACAACGCCAACGCCTCGATCGCGTGGATTCAGAAGCTCGGCGATCCGGCCGACATCGAAAGCCAGATGCTGGTGATCCGCGCACCGCGGATCATGCGCCTCGTCGCCTCGGGCGACGTCGTCGAGAAGGTGATCGCCGAGTGCCGGCACGCCGCGGGCGCCGGCCTGCTCGCCGGCCTCCTGCCCGCCAAGGACGGGGAGTGCGAGACGATGCGCGGCAGCACCGACCTCGTGGTCGAGTACCTCCAGCGCCGCTACGTCGTCAGCAGCGCCGGCCGCTCGCGGGTCATCAACATCGCGTACCGGTCGCCCCTGCCCGAGGTCGCGCAGGCCCTGACCAACGCGCTCATCACCGCGTTCCTCGACGATCAGCGCGGCGTCATGGCCAACAGCCGCGCGGCGGCGACGGACTGGCTGTGGAAGGAGATCCGCCAGCTCGACGCGAGCCTGCGCGACGACGAGGCACGGATTCAGGCGTTCCGCCGGCGCAAGGGGCTGATGTCGGGCGCCACCGGGCCGATCACCTCCGAGCGGCTGTCGATCATCAGCCAGCAGCTCGCGGCGGCCGAGACCGCCAAGGCCGACGCCGCCGCCCGCCTGAGCGAGATCAACGCCGACCAGGCACGCGGCTCGATCAACGCGCCCGCGGTCCTGGCCAGCCGCACGATCGGCGACCTCAAGCAGCAGATGAGCGTCGTGACGGCGCAGATCGCCAACACCGGCACGATCCTCGGGCCGAACCATCCGACGCTCCAGGCCATGCGGATCGAGCAGGCGAGCCTCAAGCAGCGCATCGAGCGCGAGGTCGCGAGCATCGCGGCCGGCCTGAGGAAGACCTTCGACGCGTCGAGCGCGCTCGCCAAGTCGCTGCGGCAGCAGATGGACACGGCCAAGACCGAGGTCGCGTCGGCGATGGACGACGAGGCGACCGTCGCCGGCATGGTGCGCAACGCCGAGATCAAGCGCGGCCAGTACGCCGACCTGTCCAAGCGGGCCAACGAGCTGGAGACCGAGCGGCGCATCCTCGTCGGCAGCACGCGGCTCGTCAGCTTGGCGGACCTGCCGATCGCGCCGTTCTCGCCCAAGCCCATTCCCTTCCTGGGCGGCGGCTTCGTCCTCGCCCTCGTGCTCGCGGGTGCGGCGGCGCTGCTGCGCGAGCGCGGGGACCGCAGCGTGCGAACCTCCTCCCAGCTCGCCGCGATCACCCGCGCGCCCGTCTTCGCCCAGCTTCCGCACCTGAGGCGGAGCGGTGCGGCGGCGCTGCTGGGCCGGATCTCGGAGCGCGGGACGGACCTGCCCCTTGCCGCCGCCCTGCGCGGTGCCCGGAGCGATCCGCTGATGCAGCAGGTCCTGCGCAACCTCGCCGCGCGCCTGCTCATGGCGGGCAGCGACGGCCGGAGCCGCGCGATCCTCGTGACCTCGGCCGCGCCCGGCGAGGGCAAGTCGTTCACCACCCTGGCGCTGGCGCAGATCAGCGCGGCCGGCGGCCGGCGCGTCCTCGTGGTCGAGTGCGACCTGCGCCGCCCGGTCTTCGAGGCCGCCCTCGACCTCGAGGCCGGTCCCGGCCTCGGCGGCATCCTGCGCGGGGATATCCTGCCGCGGGAAGCCGTGACGGCGACCGGGTTGGACAACCTCGACGTGATCCCGGCGGGTGCTGCGACCTCCGGATCGACCGAACTCCTGATGGGCGGCCGGATGGCGGACCTGCTGCTCTGGGCCAGGAAGTACGACCTCGTGCTCCTCGACAGCCCGCCCTCGACCCTGCTGATGGACGCCCACGTGCTGGCGCGGCAGGTGGACGGCGTGCTGTGCTGCGCCCGTTGGGGGCATTCGCAGATGGCCGCCACTGTCGCGACCGTGAACGGCCTGCGCGAGGCCGGCGGCGACGTCCTCGGGATCGCCATCACCATGGTTCGGGAGGACGAGCATCCGTTCTACGAGATGGGCCGCCTCCCGGCCCGCCGCTACCTCGGGGCCGCCTGATGCGCACGCCGCGGGTGCTGTTCGTCAACCACACCAGCACCATGTCGGGCGCCGAGATGGTGCTCGCCGACGTGGTGAAGCCCTGGCGAGGCTCCGGCGCCTTCCTGTTCGAGGACGGACCGCTGGACCGGGCGATGCGCGGGCAGGGCCTCACCGTCGTCCGCGCGCGCCGGGGCACCGGCCTGTCCGGCCTGCGCCGCGACGGCTCGCTCCTGCGGGCGATCCCGCTGGCGGGTCGCCTCGTCGCGACCGTCCTCGAACTCGCGCGGGCCGCGCGGGGCCACGACGTCGTCTACGCCAACTCCCAGAAGGCGTTCGTGCTCGCCGCCCTCGCCACGGGGATCGCGCGCCGCCCCCTGGTGTGGCACCTGCACGACATCCTCGACGGCGCCCATTTCGGCCGCGCGCAGCGCGAACTTCAGGTCCGCCTCGCGAACGCCCGGGCGGCGCGGGTCGTGGTGCCCTCGTCGGCCGCCGCCGCAGCCTTCGTGGCCGCGGGCGGCCGGGCCGACCTCGTCGAGGTGGTCGCCAACGGCCTCGACCTGCCGGCCGATCCCGCCGCGCCGGCCGCCCTGCGCGAGGCGCTCGGCCTGCCGGCCGGCCCGCTGATCGGCGTGTTCAGCCGCCTCGCGCCCTGGAAGGGTCAGCACGTGGTGCTGGAGGCCCTGACCCGGCTTCCGGGTGTCCGGTGCGTGATCGTCGGCGCGGCCCTCTTCGGCGAGGACGCCTACGCGGCACGCCTGCGCGCCCTGGCGGCCGAGCGCGGGCTCGGCGACCGGGTGCGCTTCCTCGGGCAGCGCAGCGACGTGCCGCGCCTGATGCGGGCGGTGGACGCGGTCGTCCACCCCTCCATCGCTCCGGAGCCCTTCGGGCGCACCCTGGTGGAGGCGATGCTCGTCGGCGTGCCCGTGATCGCGTCGGACGCGGGCGCGGCGGCCGAGATCCTCGACGCGGGCGCGGCCGGCACGCTGGTCCCGGCCAATGATGCCGCGGCGCTGGCGGACGCGATCGCGCGGGTCCTCGTCCCATCGCCGGCGCTCGCCGCGCAGGTCCGCTCCGCGCAGGTCTCGGCCCGCGCCCGCTACGGCGCGGCGCGGATGCGTGCGGCCGTCTCCGACCTGATCCTGCGCGTCGCCGCCGGTGACGGCACCCGGGCGTCTCCCATGGCGGGTAAAGCGGCATGAGCGACGGCACGGACGCTCCGACCCGCGCGCCCGCGCGCCGCCTCGACGCCGTGCAGGTGCTGCGGGCGGTCGCGGCCGGCATGGTCGTGCTGCTCCACGCCCAGGCGGTGTTCGCGCTTCAGGGCGAGGCCCGCGGCCTGTGGATGCCGCAGTTCACGGCCCTGCCGCTCGGCGCGGGCGTCGACCTGTTCTTCGTCATCTCCGGGTTCATCATCGTCTACGCGTCGGAGGGTCTGTTCGGCGCCGACGGCGGTGGGCTCGTCTTCCTCCGGCGGCGCCTGCTGCGGGTCGTGCCGCTGTACTGGTTCGCGCTCAGCCTGCGGCTGGCCGTGCTCCTGGCGGGCGCCGCCGCCGGGACGATGGCCGCACCCGGCTTCGCGGCCGTGGCCACGTCCTACCTGTTCATCCCGTTCGACGCCCTCGGCTACGGCCCGCGCTACCCGTTCCCGATCCTCGACCTCGGCTGGACGCTGAATTACGAGGTCATGTTCTACGTGCTGTTCGCCTGCGGCATCGCCGTCGCGCGTTCAATCTCGCGCGGCGGGCGCGAGACCGCGGGCCTCCTCGTCGTCGGCGTGCTCGCGGCCGCGGTGGTCGCGGCCTGGTGCCGGCCGCCGGCCATCGATCAGGTCTGGTTCTGGTTCCAGCCGATCGTCCTGGAATTTGCAGCCGGCATCGGTCTGGCGCTGCTGTTCCAGCGCGGCGTCCGGCTCGGGCGCGTCACGGCCGGCCTGCTGTGCGGCCTCGGCGTGCTGGTCTGGGCAACGATCGACGTCGCGTGGTTCGATCCCATGAGCGGGCCCGCCCAGTACGGGTGGCCGCGGGCGCTGATCTGGGGGGGCGGCGCGGCGCTCGTCTTCGCCGGGCTGGTCTTCGGCCCCTTCCGCTTCGACCACCCCGTGCTGCGTCGGCTCGTCGGAATCGGGGACGCGTCCTACGCGCTCTACCTCCTGCATCCCTTCGTGTTCCTCGCGGCGAAGGTCATCCTGCCGGCGCTGCCGCTGCGCGCAGGTCTGCTCTGGCCGCTGACCGTGCTGATGGTGGCGGTGTCCGTCCTGGCGACGCTGGCGTTCCATCGCCGCGCTGAGGCGCCCGCGATCCGCTGGCTGCAGCGGAACCCGCCGGATGCCATCCTGCGGCGGTTCGTGCGCCGCGCGGCCCCCGCGAGCCTTGATCCGCGCTGAAGCTCGGGCACCGACCGTGCGGGCGTGCCGGTTCGCGCGTCTTCGTCTCCCGCGGGCGCGTCGATCGGGGCCGGGCCTCGCTCAACGCCGCCGGCGCCAAGTCGCCCGCGCCGTCTGATACCAACGGCGGCTGGGTCTGACTCTTTTTTGAATGACGGGTCGGGTTTGGGAT
>NZ_CAXTBY010000003.1:0-113248 GCF_964242245.1 uncultured Methylobacterium sp.
GGCAGGCCGAGTTCGCGCCCGAGCACCCGGACCTCGTCCTTGAACAGCTCGCGCAACGGCTCGACGAGCCGCATGTTCATGCGCTCGGGGAGGCCCCCGACGTTGTGGTGGCTCTTGATCGTCACCGAGGGGCCGCCCGAGAAGGACACGCTCTCGATCACGTCCGGGTAGAGGGTGCCCTGCGCCAGGAACGCCGCGCCGCCGATCCGCTTCGATTCCGCATCGAACACGTCGATGAACAGGCGGCCGATGGTCTTGCGCTTCTCCTCCGGGTCGCTGATTCCGGTCAGGGCGTCGAGGAACAGGGCCTGCGCCTGCACGTGGACGAGCGGGATGTTGTAGTGGTCGCGAAACAGCCGCACGACCTCCTCGGCCTCGCCCATCCGCAGCAGGCCGTGATCGACGAAGACGCAGGTGAGCTGATCCTCGATCGCCTCGTGGAGCAGCACGGCGGCCACCGACGAATCGACGCCGCCCGACAGCCCGCAGATCACCCGCTCGGACCCGACCTGCGCGCGGATTCTGGCGACGGCTTCCGCGCGGTAGGCGCCCATCGTCCAGTCGCCGGAGCAGCCGGCGATGTCGCGCACGAAGTTGCGGATCAGCAGCGCGCCGTGCGGCGTGTGGGCCACCTCCGGGTGGAACTGCACCGCGTAGTAGTTGCGCGCTTCGTCGGCCACCACCGCGAAGGGCGCGTTCTTCGAGATCGCCACGGTGGTGAAGCCGTCGGGGAGCTTGGTGACGCGGTCCCCGTGGCTCATCCAGACGGGGTACGTCTCACCCACGTGCCAGACGCCGCGGAACAGCGGGCAGTCGGACAGGATCTCGATCTCGGCGCGGCCGAACTCGGCGTGGTGCCCGCCCTCGACCTCGCCGCCGAGCTGGGCCGCCATGGTCTGCTGGCCGTAGCAGATGCCGAGGACGGGCACGCCCGACTCGAACACCACCTGCGGCGTGCGCGGCGAGGTCTCGGACGTCACGGACTCCGGGCCGCCCGACAGGATCACGCCCTTCGGCCGCGTCTCGGCGAAGGCGGCCGCCGCCTTGGTGAAGGGCACGATCTCGCAGTAGACCCCCTCCTCCCGCACCCGGCGGGCGATGAGCTGCGTCACCTGGGAGCCGAAATCAACGATCAGGATCTTGTCGTGGTCGGTGCTCATGGTCGCCTGCGTTAGACGAGGCGTTTGCGCGGTGCAACGCGGGTCGTGCGCAAGTCCCGCGAAGAGAACACGCTACGCGGGCAGGAAGCCGCGTGCGCGCAGCCACGCGAGGAACAGGGCCGGCCACGCCGCCACCGCCGTTCCGGGGGTGCCGAGGCCGAAGCCGTGGCCGCCGCGATCGAACAGGTGGATCTCCGCCGGGATGCGGGCCTTCCGCAAGGCCGTGAACATCAGCAGGACGTGGTCGGAGACGGCGATGCGGTCGTCCATCGCCTGGGCCATGAAGATCGGCGGCGTGTCGGCACCGACCTGCACGTCGACCGAGTAGGTCCGCAGCTCGATCTCGGTCACGTCGTCGCCGACAAGGACGCGCCGGGTCGAGGTGCCGTCGAACGGCGCCTTCATCGTGATGACGGGGTAGAGCAGCCCGGTGAGCGCGGGGCGGAACGGCAGCGCGTCGTACGCGTCGACGGGCTCGTAAAGGTTCCGGTGGCAGACCGCCGTCTCGCCCATCAGGTGGCCGCCGGCCGAGAAGCCGAGCGCGCCGACCCGCGCCGGATCGATGCCGAGCTCAGCGGCCCGCGCCCGGACCAGGCGAACGGCGCGCTGCGCGTCCTGGCGCGGCGCGTCGGGACCGTGCTCCCAGCCCTCGCCGGGCAGGCGATAGATCAGGATGAAGACGGTGATGCCGGCGGCGGTGAGGAACTGCCCGACCGGCACGCCCTCGTTGCCGACGTCGATGAAGCGGTAGCCGCCGCCGGCCGCGACGATCATCGCCGCGCCGTTCGGCCGGTCGGGGCGGATCACCAGGAGGCAGGGGCGCTGAACCTTCGTGATGACGCCGCGCGCGGTCTCGTCGAAACGGTACCCGCTCGGGTCGGGACCGGGACCGGCCCCCGGCGGTTCGCCCGGCCAGAGATCGATGACCTGGAGCTGCGAGCCCGGAGCCGTGCGGGGCAGCGCCGGCACCAGTTCGCCCAGCGGTCCTGCCGGGGTCTGGGCGAGGCCCGCGCCATCCCCCGCCATCGCCGCCGCGGCGGCGGCGATCAGCGTCCTGCGATCCAGGGCCATCGGTCTCCTTGATGCGGGCGCCGGATCGCCTCGGCTGGGGGCTCGTCAGTGGGACGCGGGCTTGGGCACGGCCGAGGTCGAGGCCGGGTCGCCGACCCGGGTCTCGGCGGGCGCTTGCACGCCCGGTGCCACCCCGGTGCCGGGGGGCGCGGGGACGACGGTCCCGGGCGCGCCCCTGGTCGCCACCGTCTCGCCGGCGCGGTCGATGGCCTGCGCCGGTCCGGTCTGTCCCCCGGCAGGAGCCTGGGCGAGGGCGGCGCCCGCGGCGGACATGACGAGGAAGGACGCTATGAACACCGGTTTCAGCCGCATAATCGTCCTCCGGATCGATGACCGGACAACACCCTGCATCCCGTCACGGTTTCCTATCCGTCCTGCCGCCGTTCCAGGCTCGCGACGTAGAAGCCGTCCGTTCCGGTCCGTCCCGGGCTCATCTGGAGCCCGTGATCGGTGAAGCGCAGGGCATCTGCGAGGCCGGGGGCCAGGGCCTGCGCCACGCCGCGGGCGGGCACGACCGCGAACGTCCCCGCCGTGCGCGCGAGGAAGCCGGCGACGGCGGCGTCGTTCTCGGACGGCAGCAGTGAGCAGGTGACGTAGGTGATGCGCCCGCCCGGACGGACCAGCACCCCGGCGCGGTCGAGGACCGCAGCCTGCTCGGAGACCCGCGCACTGAGGCTGCCGGGCCGCAGGCGCCACTTCGCGTCCGGGTTGCGGCGCCACGTGCCGGTGCCGGTGCAGGGCGCGTCGACGAGAACCCGGTCGACCCCCCCATCGAGGTCGGTCAGCACGTCGGCCCGCATCCGGCCGCCCCGCGGGGTGCGCACCTCGGCCGCGGCGCCCGACCGGCGCAGCCGTTCGTGGATCGGCGCGAGGCGGCGCGGATCGTCGTCGCTGGCGATCAGCCGGCCGTCGTTGCCGGTCAGCGCCGCCAGCGCGAGGGTCTTGCCGCCGCCGCCCGCGCAGAGGTCGACGAGGGTCTCGCCGGGCCGCGCACCGGTGAGGAGTGCTGCAAGCTGCGAGCCCTCGTCCTGGATCTCGTACCACCCGTCCAGGAACTCCGGCTCCACGTGCAGCGCCGGCCCGCGCCCGTCGGCGCCGATCGGGATGCGCAGGCCCATCGGCGCGTGCGGGGTCGGCGCGGCCGCGTGGTGCGCGAGGCCGGGCATCGCCGCATCGCGCGTCCCCTTGAGGGCGTTCACGCGGATGTCGAGCGGCGCGCGCCGGGCGAGCGCCTTGAGCTCGGGCAGCAGATCCGCGCCGAGAACCGCTTGAAGTTCGGGCAGCACCCAGTCCGGCGCGTCGCCCGCGACGTGAAGCGGCGCCTCGGCGAGGCTGCCGCGATCGAGGTGCTCGGCCTCGGCCTCGCTCAGCCGTTCCGGCGCGAAGCGCTCGCCGCTGAACAGGGCCGCGATCGAGGGCGGGGCGAGCCCCTGCTGCAGGCGCAGCGACCCGAGCAGGATCGCGCGGGGGCTCTCGTCCCGCATGATCCAGGCGGACGACGACCGACGGCGGAGCGCGTCGTAGACGAGGCTGGCGATGCCGCCGCGGTCCCCCGATCCGGCAAAGCGATGGACGAGGCCCCAATCCTTGAGGGCGTCGGCGGCCGGCCTCCGGCGGCCGGCGATGTCGGCGAGCACCTCGATGGCGGCGGCGCAACGGGCGGCTGGGGTCAGGACGGTCTCCTCGTCGGTTCGGGCGCGCCGACGGCCGATAGCCCGTTGGGGCCAGGCATGTCGACGGACGTGCGAGCTTCGCACGAAACGCTCAGGGGCGCCGCTTCTGGAACGGCGGCGCGGAGCAGTGGCTCATCGGACGCTCTTAACGCTGCCGCGATGAGGCCACGCTTCCCCCGCGATCCGGACACGATACGGCCGAGCTTCCGGCCCGTTCATCGGCCAGACCCATCGCTCGGCGCATCGCGCTGTCGAGAAGGCTGAAATCCCATGTCTCCCGTCCTCCACCTCGCGCTTGCCGGTCTCCTGATGCTGGCGGTCGCCGCCTGCTCGACGGCGCCGGCCGCCCCCGACCTGACGCCGCCGCCGCGCCGGCCGGCCGACGCCAAGACGCAGCTCGAATACGGCAATCCGCCGCCGCCCGCCAACCCGCGCTACTGATCTCCGAGGCAGCCCCGCGCCCTCAGGACGCCCGCTCGCGGGCGCGCCGCCGCTCGTAGGCCTTCAGGGCCGTGAACACGCGATCGAGGTGCGGGCGCGGGGTGTCCGGAGCGGCGGCCTGCCCGCGGGCGATGAGGTCGCCGACGATGTGGTCGGCCTCGATGCGGCCTCCGCCTTCGAGGTCGCGCATCATCGAGGCGGTGAGGGCTGAGCCTTCCGCCGTCAGCGTCGCGCGCGCCTGCGCGGCCACGGCCTCGCGCGGCGCGAAGCCGCTTGCCGCCGCGATCGCGAGGCATTCCCCGTGCAGGCCGGTGATGAACGCACGGCCGCCGGGCGCGCCGACGATGTCGCCGATCGTGCCGCGCATCAGGGTCGTCGCACCCGCGAGCGTCGCGAGGAGAACCCACTTCTCCCACATCTCCAGGACGATCTTGTCGCTGTGCCGGGCCTGGAACCGCGCGTCCCGCATGAGCGCCGCGATCGCCGCGCAGCGTTCGGACGGGGTGCCGTCGCGCTCGCCGAAGGTCAGTGTGGAGAACGCGCTCATGTGGCGGATCTCGCCCGCCGGCCCCCGCGTCGCGGCGATGGCGCAGGAGCCGCCGAGCACGCGCCCCGCGCCGAACCGGGCGTCGAGGGCGTCGAGGTGGGCCATGCCGTTGAGGATCGGCAGGATCGCGGTGCCCGCGCTCGCTGCCGGCGCGAGGTCGTCCAAGGCGCCCCCGAGGTCGTAGGCCTTGCACGACAGGAGCACGAGGTCGAAGGCGCCCGCCGCCGCAAGCGTGTCCGCCGTCACGGTTGCGGGAGACGCGAGGTGCAGGTCGCCGAGCGGGCTCTCCAGCACCAGCCCGGTCTCCGCGAGCATCTCGGCCCGCCGCGGCCGGACCAGGAAGGTCACGTCGCGTCCGGCCTCGGCCAAGCGCGCACCGTAGTAGCCGCCCGTCGCGCCTGCCCCGACCACCAGCACCCGCATCGATCGATCTCCTGCGGAATCGAGTCTGAACGCCGCGACCGGGCCGCGATCCCGGTGATCGGCTAGGTCCGCGACGGGTAGTTCGGGTTCTCGCGGGTGATCGTCACGTCGTGGACGTGGCTCTCGCGCAGACCCGCGTTGGTGATGCGGATGAACTGCGCCCGCTCCTGGAACTCGGGCACGGTCGGCGCACCGACGTAGCCCATCGCCGCCCGCAGGCCGCCGGCAAGCTGGTGCAGCACGGCCGCGACCGGGCCCTTGTACGGCACCTGACCCTCGATGCCCTCGGGCACGAGCTTGTGCGTGTCGTTGACCTCGGCCTGGAAGTAGCGGTCGGCCGAGCCTCGCGCCATTGCGCCGACGGAGCCCATGCCCCGGTAGCTCTTGTAGGAGCGCCCCTGGTACAGGAACACCTCGCCGGGCGCCTCGTCGGTGCCGGCCAAGAGCGAGCCGAGCATGGCGACCGAGGCGCCGGCGGCGATCGCCTTGGCGAGGTCGCCGGAATACTTGATGCCGCCGTCGGCGATCACCGGCACGCCGGCCTCATGGGCCGCCTCGACCGCCTCCATCAGAGCGGTGAGCTGGGGCACGCCGACGCCCGCGACGATGCGGGTGGTGCAGATGGAGCCCGGCCCGATGCCGACCTTGACCGCGTCGGCGCCGGCATCGATCAGCGCCTGTGTGCCCTCCCGCGTCGCCACGTTGCCGGCGATGACCTGCACGGCGTTCGAGAGCCGCTTCACGCGGGCCACGCTGTCGAGCACCTTGATCGAGTGCCCGTGGGCGGTGTCGACCACGATCACGTCGCAGCCGGCGTCGATCAGGCGCTCGGCCCGCTCGAAGCCGGAATCGCCCGTGGTGGTGGCGGCGGCGACCCGCAGGCGGCCCTGCTCGTCCTTGACGGCCTTCGGGTAGGTGACCTGCTTCTCGATATCCTTGACGGTGATGAGCCCGATGCAGCGGTAGTGGTCGTCGACGACCAAGAGCTTCTCGATGCGGAACTGGTGCAGCAGGTGCTTGGCCTCGTCCTGCGTCACGCCCTCGCGGACCGTGATGAGCCGGTCGCGGGTCATCAGCTCGGAGACGGGTTGGGCCGGGTGCGTCGCGAAGCGCACGTCGCGGTTGGTCAGGATGCCGACGAGCTTGCCCCGCGAGCCATTGGGGCCGCGCTCGACCACCGGGATGCCGGAGATGCGGTTCTTCTTCATCACTTCGAAGGCGGCGGCCAGCGTCTCGTCCGGGTGGATGGTGATCGGGTTGAGCACCATGCCCGACTCGTACTTCTTGACGAGGCGCACCTGCTCGGCCTGCTCGGCCGGTTCGAGGTTGCGGTGGATCACGCCCAAGCCCCCGTTCGACGCCATGGCGATGGCCATCGGCGCCTCGGTGACCGTGTCCATGGCGGACGCCAGGATCGGCAGGTTGAGCGCGATGGTCCGGGTCAGCCGCGTCGCGATGTCGACCTCCGACGGCATCACCGAGGAGGCGGCCGGCCGCAGGAGGACATCGTCGAAGGTGAGGCCCTCGATGATCGCGGACGTGCTGATACGGGCCATGAGCCAACGGTCCTGAAGGGCTGCCGGGCTCGCAGCGACGCGGGCACGGCATGGATCGGGTTGGCACGGGCCAGTATCATGCGGGGCGGGGCCGCGCAAAGGCGTCACGTTCGCACTGCAACAGGAAAGTTGGCGGCGCGCGACCTGACCGGATCGGCGGTGCTTCGGGCACGCCGCCGGCTCGAAGTCGGCTGCGCGGGCTCACGGGTTCGTTCCGGCAAAGCTCAGGCCCGCCTCCTCTCACCCCGGACGAGATCGGGTTCGATCCCGCCGTGACGGGAACCGCGGCATGAAGCATCCGCCACGCGTCGCTGCCGTGATGCAACCGAGGCGTCGCCAAACCGCTTCTCCTGCCCGATGCCCCCGTCCCGGATCGTTCCCCTCGTCGTCGCCACCGCCCTGTTCATGGAGAACACCGACGCCACGGTAATCGCCACGGCCCTGCCGGTCATTGCGAAAAGCCTCGGCGAGGACGCGATCGCGCTCAAGCTCGCGCTTACTGCCTACCTCGTCAGCCTCGCGATCTTCATCCCCATCAGCGGCTGGGCCGCCGACCGGTACGGCGCGCGCACGGTGTTCCGGGCCGCACTCGCCGTGTTCATGGCGGGCTCGGTCGCCTGCGCGCTCTCCGAGGGCCTGCTCGGGTTCGTCGCCGCGCGGTTCCTGCAAGGGCTCGGCGGGGCGATGATGGTGCCGGTCGGGCGCCTCGTGATCCTGCGCAGCGTGCCGAAGTCGGACCTCGTCACGGCGCTCGCCTACCTGACGATCCCGGCGCTGATCGGCCCGATCCTGGGTCCGCCGCTCGGCGGCCTGATCACCACGTGGCTCGACTGGCGCTGGATCTTCCTCATCAACATCCCGATCGGGATCGCCGGCATCGTGCTGGCAAGCCTGTTCTTCGCCGACATCCGCGAGGCCGACCGGCCGCCGCTGGATCTCTTCGGCTTCGCGCTACTCGGCCCCGGCCTCGCCGGGCTGATGCTCGGGCTCACGTCCGCCGGCCGCCACCTGCTGCCGGCGTGGCTGTCCTGGACCTGCCTCGGCGCGGGCACGGTGCTGCTGGCCCTCTACCTCCGCCACGCGCGCCGGGTGCGGCATCCGGTGCTGCGCCTCGACCTGATGCGGCACCCGACCTTCCGCATCGCGGTGATCGGCGGCAGCCTGTTCCGCATCGGCACCGGGGCGATTCCGTTCCTGCTGCCGCTGATGCTCCAGGTCGGCTTCGGGCTCGATCCGCTCCAGTCGGGGCTGATCACCTTCGCCGCCGCGGCCGGCGCCATGTTCGTGAAGACGATTGGCCCGCGCATCCTGCGCCGCTACGGCTTCCGCCCGGTGATGGTGGTCAACGCCGTGCTAGCGGCGGGCTTCCTCGCGGTCAACGGGCTCTACACGGCCGGCACCCCGCACGGGCTGATGATCGGCGTGCTGTTTCTCGGCGGGTGCCTGCGCTCGGTACAGTTCACCTGCGTCAACGCCATCGCCTACGCGGATCTCGAAAACCGCGAGATGAGCGCGGGCACCAGCCTCGCCAGCGTCGCGCAGCAGATCTCGCTCAGCCTCGGCGTCACCCTCGGCGCGCTGGCGCTGGAAGGCACCGCGGCGTGGCACGGACGCAGCGCGATCGCGGCGGCGGATTTCGGGCCGGCCTTCCTCGCGGTCGCCCTGATCTCGGCGGCCTCGGTCATCCCGTTCCGGCAGCTCGACCCCGATGCGGGCGCGGAGGTGTCGGGCAAGATGATCGCGACCTTGCGGCCCAGCGCGCCGCCGGGACGGATCTAGGCCGCGCGCGCGGCGCGCTTGGGCCGGTTGGAGTTCGCGCTCGCCTTCGTAGCCCCCGCCTTGGAAGCCACCTTCACCGCCGGACGCGCGGGCGCGCCGGCGCGCCAGCCCTGCCAGCTCCACGCGCCGGGCCCGGTGAGGGCGTAGATCAGGAAGCCGCCGGCGAGGCCGAAATCGGCCAGCATCAGCGTGCGCTCGGCGACCGCCGCCGGCCCCGAGAACAGCCAGAACGCGTGCAGCACCACCGCCATGGCGGCGGAAAAGCCCGCGAGCGCGAGGCCGGTGATACGGGGCAGGACGCCGAGGATCAGGGCGAGCGGGCCGAACACCTGGACGATCACGGCGGCCGTCGCGGCCGCGTTCGGGGCCGGCATGCCGAAGCCCGCGAGCGTCAGGGCGAAGCCCGAGACGTTCAGCGCGCGGGCGATGCCCGTCGGCAGGAGGGCTGCGGCCAGGAGCAGGCGCGCGGCGAGAAGCAATCCGTCCTGGGCTCGGGCGATCACGCGTGGCTCCGCATCCGTGGGGCGAGGCGACAAGCTTCCGCCCCACGCCTGAAGACCGCGTTAAGAGCGCCGCACGCGGCGCCCGAGCCGCGGCGCGAACTCAGCCGGAGACGCCGCCGCGAAACAGCCGTCCGCGCTCGGTCCAGGCCACCACGACGAGCGCCAGGGCGCCGAGGCCGGCGTAGCCGACGGCGATCGGCAGCGTCGTGCCGTCGAAGGATTGCCCGATCAGGAAGCCGCAGAGCGCCCCGAGGATCGTAGTGTAGAAGCCGAGGAAGGAGGAGGCCGTGCCCGCGATCTCGCCCAGCGGCTCGAGCGCCAGCGCGTTGAAGTTCGGCATGGCGAAGCTGAGCAGGAACTGGTTGCAGGCCAGCGCCGACAGGAACAAGGCGAGCGGCGGATGCCCGCCGTAGGCCAGCCCGATCGCGATCTGGACGAGCGCGACGGCGACGAAGGCGGACAGCCCCGCGTGGGACAGGGCGCGCATGCCGAGGCGGCGCACGATGCGGGCGTTGACCAGGGTCGCCGCGCCCATCGCTCCGGCGACCAGACCGAAGGCCAGCGGGAACAGGGGGCCGAGCCGGTAGAGCCCGGTGTCGAACACCTGCTGGGCCGATCCGACGTAGCCCATGATGCAGCCGGTGAGCAGGCCGAGCGCGGTGGCGTAGCCGATCGCGACCCGGCAGCGAAGCGTCGTGCGCAGTGCCTGCGCCGTCGCGGCCAACGACAGCGGACGGCGATAGGCCGGATGCAGGGTCTCCGGCATGCGCGCGACGAACCAGAGGGCGAGCCAGCCGGCCAGCACCAGCATCGAGACGAAGACGTAGGTCCAGGAGCCCAGCGCCAGCATCGCTCCGCCGATCGCGGGCGCGACCATCGGCACGATCAGGAACACCATCATGATCAGCGACATGACGCTCGCCATCTCGCGGCCGGCGAACCGGTCGCGGACGATCGCGGTGGAGAGCACGCGCCCGCCGGCCGCGCCGAGCCCCTGGATCAGCCGGGCCGCGAGCAGCCACGCGAAGGACGGCGCGACCATCGCCAGCAGGCTGCCGGCGACGTAGACCGCGAGGCTCGCGAGCAGGACCGGCCGGCGCCCGAGGGCGTCCGAGACCGGGCCGTAGACGATCTGCGCCAGCCCGAAGCCGATCATGTAGACGTAGATCAGCCATTGCAGCCGGTTCGGATCGCCGACGTCGAAGCGGGCCTGGATCGCCGGGAAGGCCGGCAGCAGGTTGTCGATCGAGATCGCGGTCACGGCCATCATCAGCCCGACGATGGCGACGAACTCGGCAAATCCCGGCCCGGCCCAGGGGTGCTCGGGCCGGATCACCTGACCGTCTGGGGGGTTGGGCCGGATCGGTGCTGTCACGTCGGAGACCTCGGGCGGCAGCGGCCGCGCGTCGCCTCATCGCGGGGTTTGGCGGCGGCGATGTGGCCGGGACGTGCGCCCCACGCAGGGGTGCTCCATGGCTCGACGCCGGACGGGAACCGGCTTAGCCTCGGTAGCTACCTGACCGATCCACGCCGCCGGAGCCCCCGTGTCGTCCCTGATCCGCATCCTCCTCGCGATCTTCCTGCCCCCGATCGCCGTGCTCGTCACCAGCGGCATCGGCCTGCAGTTCCTGCTCAACATCGTCCTGTCGCTGCTGGGATGGCTCCCGGGGACGGTGCACGCCCTCTGGCTGATGAACCGCGACCGCCCGCTGGTCTGAGGCGCGGGCGAACGGAAAGAGGTCGTGACGCGATACGTCCCGCCTTACGGGGCTTTGTCCACCTTGTCCGCCTTCGTAGTCCGCTCCGGTGCCGTCTCCTTGCTGGCCGGCCGAGGCGCCGCGTGGGCGATCTTCACCGGGTGCGCGGCCGCTGCGTTCACGGGTTCGGCCACCGCGGCGTCGGCCGCGGGCGTCGCCGGCAGCGTCTCCTTGTTGAACACCTTGGAGAGCAGCCTCTGGTAGGCGCTCGGGTCGCCGTCCGCGTCGGCCACGGAGATCCGCTCGGGCTTTGCCGCCGGCCCCTCCTTGACGACCGCCCTGGACGGCTCGTCCCCGGCGTCGGGCTGCTTGGCCATCAGGGTTCGCGCGGCCGGCTTCACCGCGGCCTTGCTCGGCTTGGCAGCGGCCGGAGCCGCAGCCTTGACCGGGGTCGGCGCCTCGGCGGCGGCGAGCATCACCGGCCTGCCCTTGGCGTCGACCTCCACCTCGCGCGGGCCGGCGGCCAAGCTCTCGGGGCGGCTGACGTCCCCGAGATGGTGCCGGCCGTACTCCTTGGCGGCGTAGGGCAGCTCCGTCTCGGTCCCGCTGAGGCTCGCGAAGGCCGTGCTCGTCTGCTGCGCCTGGAACACCGGGTTGCCGCCGCCGTCCTCGTAGACGAGCCGGGTGGCGGGAGTGCCCTTGGCCACGAGATCGGCGATCTCCCGGTTGTCGTGCGCCCGCTTCTCGGCGACCAGAGGCTCGACCTTCGGCGTACAGGCGCCGGCGGCGGCGTCCGAGCCGCCGAAGACGTACTTGGTGCCGCACAGGCCGACCTTGGGCTCGTCGTGCAGGGCCTCGAAGTAGTCCGAGCCCTCCTTGATGTTGCGCCAGAACGGGGCGTTCGGGTCGTTCCGGTACTTGGCCATGTTCTGGGCCGTCATCCGGAACGGGTAGGACTGGAACTGGAACGCCCGCTGTCCGCCGGCGAACGCCTCGCGGGCGATCGCGTAGATCTCCCCCATCGAGGCGTCGGTCATCGCGAAGCACCCGGCCGACGAGCAGGTGCCGTGGACCATGAGGTAGTTGCCGGTGCCCCCGTTCGCGCGATCGTAGGCGTTCGGGTAGCCGGTGTCGAAGGACAGGAAGTAGGCCGAGCTCGGGTTCATCTGGCCCGGCGTGATCGTATAGAAGCCTTCCGGCGCTTGCCGGTCGCCCTGCTTCCGCTTGGGCCCGAGCTGGCCGGACCAGCGGCAGATCGGGAAGGTCTTCAGCAGCGCGTACTGGCCGCTCGCGCCGCGCTTCCACACCTCCATCTCCGCTTCCTTCTTGTAGGCGCGGATCACGATGGGGTCGCCCTGGCTCATCCCCTTGGTCTGCATCAGGGACATGGTCTGGACCGGGATCGGCGTGAGGTGGCGGGTCGAGGCGCCGCCGATCAGGCCGCCGTCCTGGCAGGCGCCGAGGCTCAGGCCGAGACCGATGATGGGAGCGATCAGCCTTGCAGCCGCGAACGGGCGCACAGCCATGGGGAACCTCGTCCTCGTCACACCGCCCGCAACCGCTTCGACGGTCGTCGTGCGTCACTCCCCGACTCTCTAGCTTTGGTAAACTTACGCCTCCGTTACCGCAAGGATTCGCATGCGGGCCGCCGGCCGAACGCGAATTACGGTGAGAGGAACGGGTCCCGCCGCGACTCCGCCGCGATCAGGTTGATCAGGAAGGCGTCGTCGGTCGGGTTCGCGAGGCGCAAACCGATTGATGCGGATGAAGTTTCCACCGTGAGCCAGCGCAGGTCGGGGCGCACCGGATCGGCCTCGGCCATTCGGTTCGCCGGGCGGTCCGGCACGATCTGCAAAAAGGTTAAATGGTTCCGACTTCCATGCTGCGCTAAAAGGTCGCATATCTCGGCGGCGACCTCCGGTGCCGTGTGGAGGTGGGTCATCAGCCAGAACCGGTTGTCCGCCCCCGGCATCGCCAGCGCCGTCCGCAAGCGGCGGACACCCTCCGTGAGGAACCGGTAGTCGGCATCGTCGGCCGCCGGGTCGTGATGGTTGAAGACGCAGTCCAGGCCGTGCCGCGCGCGGTAGAGCCTGTGGCGTCCGCGCCAGATGCCCGCCCCGCGGCGCTCACCGTCCGGAATGGTCTCGAGTTGGCCGCGATCGACCAGGGCGGAGAAGTCGTCGGCGAGGCAGTCGCGGACCATGCCCGGCATGGTGAAGATCCAGTCGAACGGGCCGGACCACGTCCGAAGGCCGAGGGTCTTGAGGACGTGGGCCATCTGGCAGTGGGCGCCCAGCGAGACGTGGTTGGTCGCGCCGGGTTCGCGCACGGCGCCGGAGCGTCCGAGCCTTCGGCCGACGCCGTGCAGGAACCCGGCGCCGAGCCCGGCGGGCAGACCCTTCACAGGCGCCGGCCGATCTCGAGGAATTTTCGGGCACGGCCGTCGCGGAGCTCGTCCGCGCCCGCGCCGTCGAACTCGGCGAGCGCCCCGGCCAGGGCATCGCCGGCCGCCGCGATGGCGCCCGCCCGGTCGCGATGGGCGCCGCCGGTCGCCTCCGGCACGATCGCGTCGATGATCCCGAGCCGCAGCAGGTCCTGCGCGGTGATCTTCATGGCGGTGGCGGCATCGTGCGCGCGGCCCTGGTCGCGCCACAGGATCGAGGCGGCCCCTTCCGGCGAGATCACCCCGTAGATCGCGTGCTCGAGCATCAGGACGCGGTTGGCCGTGGCGAGCGCGATGGCACCCCCCGACCCGCCCTCGCCGATCACCAGGGCGACATTGGGCACGCCGAGACCGAGGCAGGCCTCGGTCGAGCGGGCGATGGCCTCGGCTTGGCCCCGCTCCTCCGCCTCGATGCCGGGAAACGCCCCGGCGGTGTCGACGAAGGCCAGCACCGGCAGGCGGAAGCGGTCGGCGAGTTCCATCAGCCGCACCGCCTTGCGGTAACCCTCGGGGCGGGCCATGCCGAAGTTGTGGCGCAGCCGCGCGTCGGTGGTCGCGCCCTTCTCCTGGCCGATCACGCACACTGCGCGCCCGCGGAACCGTCCGATCCCGCCGACGATCGCTTGGTCCTCGCCGAAGGTGCGGTCGCCGGCAAGCGGTGTGAAGCCGTCGATCAGGCCGCCGCAGTAATCGAGGAAGTGCGGGCGCTGCGGGTGGCGGGCGACCTGCGTCTTCTGCCACGGCGTGAGGTTGGCGTAGATCTCGGCGAGCGCTTGGCCCGCCTTCGCCTCGAGCCGTCCGACCTCCTCGCTGATCGAGACCGCGCCGTCCCGGGCGCCGACCGCGCGCAACTCCTCGACCTTCGCCTCCAGTTCGGCCACGGGCTTCTCGAAGTCGAGGTAGGAGCGCATCGCCACCATCGTTGCTTCAGAACTCCTCGTCAGTGGGCCGGGTGCGGACGAGGCCTGCCGGGTAGCGGCCCGCGATCGGCGCGAGGTGTTGGCGAAGCCGGCACGGGTGTCAACGGCCGTCAGCCGTGGGAGAGCCGCGTTGCGCGATCGCCGGCCCATGCTCGCACCCCGTCCTCGTCTGAACCGCTTGGCCGGAGCGGTGATCCTCGGCCCTTGGTCGGAGGCCGCATCCGGGCGGCAACCGGGCGTCACGGACCCTCGATCCGGCCCCGGCCTCCGACGGCGGGACTGCGCGCTTCGCGCTACGCCGCCTGCGCCTCGACGCGGTTCCGGCCGGACGCCTTGGCGCGATAGAGGGCGAGGTCGGCGCGCTTGAGCATCTCGCCGGGGCCGATATCCTCGGGCCTCCGGACGGCGACGCCGATCGACACCGTGACGGCGACCGTCCGCGTGCCGTGGTGGACCGAGAACGGCATCCCCTCGATCCGCTGGCGGATGCGCTCGGCGATCACGTGCGCCTCGCCAAGACCGGTATCGGGCAGGATGATCACCACCTCCTCGCCGCCGTAGCGCGCGACGATGTCGATGGTCCGGGTGTGCAGGCGGACGCGGTCGGCGAAGGCGCGCAGCACCGCGTCGCCGGCCTCGTGGCCGTGGGTGTCGTTGATGACCTTGAAGTGGTCGATGTCGAGGATCAGTCCGGCCACGGGCCGCTCCCTCAGGCCCGGGTCGGTGAACAGGCTCGCGAGGTGGTTGTCGAGGTAGCGCCGGTTGTGCAGGCCGGTGAGGCCGTCGGTGACGGCCATCTCCATCGACGCCTGCACGGCGCCGCGCAGCACCTCGGAGAAGCGCTTGCGGCGGATCTGGGTGCGCACCCGCGCCACCAGCTCGTTCCGGTCGACGGGGCGCAGCAGGTAGTCGTGAACGCCGAAATCGAGGCCGCGCACGATCCGGCCGCGGTCGTGCGCCTCGGCCAGCATGATCAGCGGCACGTTGCGGGTCCGGTCGAGGGAGCGGAACTGGCTGCACAGGCGCAGGCCGTCGGAGCCTTCGAGGTCGAGGCTGACCAGCACGAGGTCGAAGCCGCCCTCGGCCGCGACGTGGATCGCCTTCTGCGGGTCGGTCTCGACGGTGACGGCGTGGGACTGCCCCAGGGCCGCGGCCATGCGCTCGGCCGAGCCGCGGCGATCCTCGACGAGCAGGAGCCGCGCGTTCAGGCCGGTCTCGGCGGTGGCGAGCGCCAGCGGATCGCCGATGCCGTAGGCGCGCGAGGCCAGGGCGCGGCTGCGCAGCTCGTCGGTCACGGCCTTCAGGCGCACGAGGCTGCGCACGCGGGTGAACAGCGCAGTGTCGTCGATGGGCTTGGTCAGGAAGTCGTCCGCGCCCGCGTCCAGACCTCTCAGCCGGTCGGAGGGCTGATCGAGGGCGGTGACGATCACCACCGGGAGATGGGCGGTGAGCGGGTTGTTCTTGAGGTGCCGGCAGACCTCGAAGCCGTCCATGCCCGGCATCATCACGTCGAGCAGGACGAGGTCGCACAGGCCCCTCTCGCAGATCGCGATGGCGTCCGGCCCGTTCATGGCCGCGACCGTGTCGAAGTATTCCAGCGCGAGCTTCGTCTCCAGAAGCTTCACGTTCGGAAACAGGTCGTCGACGATCAGGACGCGGGCCGACATTGTTCCTCGCTCTGGACTTCACGGACAGCCACTCCGGCGGGCGCCCGCCGTGGGTCGGACCGCACCGGACGGCTACGTGTCGGCAAGGTACGTGCGGACGGTTGCCAAAAACTTCGCGACCGAGATCGGCTTCGACAGGTAGGCCTCGCAGCCGCCCTCGCGGATTCGCTCCTCGTCACCCTTCATGGCGAAGGCGGTGATCGCGATCACCGGAATGTGCTTGAGGTCGTCGTCCTCCTTGAGCCACTTCGTGACTTCGAGACCCGAGACCTCCGGGAGCTGGATGTCCATCAGGATCAGGTCGGGATGGTGGGCACGGGCGAGTTCGATCGCCTCGATGCCGTTGGCGGTCTTGAGGGTGGCGTAGCCATGGGCTTCCAACAGGTCGTTGAAGAGCTTCATGTTCAGTTCGTTGTCCTCGACGATCAGCACCGTCTTCTTCATGACGCATCATTCCCGGTGCTGCCGCCGCTCATTCTTTCGGGGACGTTACCCCGCTCCTCACATTTGTAAGCGCCACATGTTGATGAAACGCAAACCCGTTCAACGCGATGACGCGGGCGAGGCCCTCGCCCTCGACGTCCTCGGATGGCTCGTCGCCGAAGGTGACCGGCTGTACCCGTTCCTGAACGCCACCGGGCTGACGCCCGCGACCCTGCGGGAGACCATGCGGGAGCCGGCGTTCCTGGCGGGCGTCCTCGACCACGTGATGGGGGACGAGGCCGTGCTGGTCGCCTGCGCGCGCGGGCTCGACGTGGCCCCGGAGAGGATCGCGGCCGCTTGGCGCAGGCTCTCGCCGCCGGCGCCGGAGGATGTCTGAAAGCCGCCTTACGGCGCGCACGGCTTGTCGGGCGCCTTGTCGAGGTCGAGGCGGGTCATGTCGCCGAGGATGGCGAACTCCCCGTAATCGAGCTTGAGCGCGCCGCTGACGCCGTTCTCGTAGAGGTCGAAGGCCAGCGTGTAGATCGGCGTCCGCTCGCCCTCCCCTTGCGTGAAGTAGCTCAGGGTCACCGCCCAGCGGGGGATCGTCGCCATAGGGCCGGCGCGCAGCGGCCCGTCGCGATCGTCGCGGGCGGCGCTCGCCGCGTCGGCGGAGCGGCGGCCGATCACGGCGAGGGTATCGTAGACCTTGCGCCCGTCGTCCGACCCGTCGAACACCTTGGCCGCCACCGTGGTCTCACCGGCTCGCGCCGCCTGGACCAGGCGGCGCATGTGCGCGCTCGGGAACAGCACCGGCCCGGTCGCCGTGAACTGGTCCTTCTTCGGTTCCTTGAGGCGGACCTTGAGGGCGTCGCCTCCCGCCTCCGCACTGCCGTCGACGGCGGGGCTCGGGGTGCCGTTGAGGACGGTGACCGTCCTGAACCGGAAGTCGCGCGAGTCGCCGCCCTCGAAGGTGGTGTTACGCAGGTCCGAGGTGCGGCTGCCGCTCTCGCCGGACTCGATCACCGTCACCTGCCGGGTCTCCATGGTGTAGCCGCGGCAGGCATCGCCGCGGAAGTCGATGACGATGCGCCCGCGCGCGCTCTCGACGGCCTTCGCGCCTCCGCCGGAGGCCAGCGACAGGTCGTAGACGGCCCGATGGTTGGCGAGCGTCACCGGCGCCGGCTTCTCGGGAGCCGCCGCCGGCAGGTCGGGGGCGGCCGGAGCGGCCCAGGCCGCACCGGCCGCGAGGAGCAGGAGGCCGAGCGAGGCGGGCTTCAGCATGAGGAACATCCCGGGTTGAGGACCGAACGCACAGGTAGGGCGTCGTATGGCTGAGCCGTACCGGTTCAGCGATAGCCGGCAGCCTGGAGTTCGAAGAGTTCGGCGTAGCGTCCGCCGCGCGCCAGCAGCTCCGCGTGGGTGCCCGCTTCCAGCACGCGCCCGTCCTCCAGCACGAGGATACGGTCGGCCATCCGCACGGTCGAGAACCGGTGCGAGATCAGCACCGCGGCGCGGCCGGCGCTGAGGTCGCGGAAGCGCCGGAAGACGTCGTATTCCGAGCGCGCGTCGAGGGCCGCGGTCGGCTCGTCGAGGATCAGGATCTCCGCGTCGCGCATGTAGGCGCGGGAGAGCGCGATCTTCTGCCACTCGCCGCCGGAGAGGTCGACGCCGCCCTCGAAGCGCTTGCCGAGCGGCTGGTCGTAGCGCTCCGGCAGCCGCGCGATCACCGCGTCGGCGAGGCCGCGCACGGCGGCGCGGCCGATCCGCGCGCGGTCGTCGCGAGCCGCGATCCGCCCGACGGCGACGTTCTCGCCGGCGGTGAGGTCGAAGCGCACGAAATCCTGGAAGATCGCGCCGATGCGGGCGCGCAGGTCGTCGAGGTCGTAGGCGGGCAGCGGCAGGCCGTCGAGGAGGATGCGCCCTTCGGTGGGGTCGTAGAGCCGGGTCATCAGCTTGACGATCGTGGTCTTGCCGGCGCCGTTCTCGCCCACCAGCGCGATGGTCTCGCCGGGTCCCAGCGTGAAGCTCAAGGCCCGCAGTGCCCAGGCGCCCGCACCCGGGTAGCGGAAGCCGACATCCTCGAAGACCAAGCCCTCGCGGATCGGGCGGGGCAGCGGCGCGGGGGCCTCCGGGGAGCGGATCGACGGCGTGATCTCGAAGAACGAGAACAGATCCTCCAGGTACTGGGCCTGTCCCGAGATCTGGGTGAGCCCGAGCAGCAGCCCCTCGATCAGGCCGCGCAGGCGCTGGAACGCGCCGGCGAGGAAGGCCAGATCGCCGATGGAGAACCCGCCCGCCACCGTCCGCCAGACGATCACGGCGTAGGCCGCGTAGTAGGCGAGCGTGCCGAGGGCGGCGAAGGCCCCGCCCCAGGCGGCGCGCCGCACCGCGAGCGCGCGGTTGTCGGACACGAGCCTGTCGGCGAGCCCGGCGTAGAGGTCGGCGATGTAGCCGTTCAGGCCGAAGAGTTTGACCTCCTTGGCCGATTCTACGCTCGCGCCGAGGTAGCGCAGGTAGTCGATCCGGCGCCGCTCGGGCGTGCGCATCCAGGCCAGCCGGTAGCCGGCGCGGGTGAAGTGCCACTCGTTGAGGAAGGCCGGCACCAGGGCGGCAGCGATCAGCAGGATCAGCCAGGGCGTGAAGACCGCGACGCCGGCCGAAAACGACAGCAGCGTCAGCACCGCCTGCCCCTGCCCGAACACCTGCGCGATCAGGCTGGTGCGGCCGGTGACCTGCCGGCGTGCGCGCTCCAGCCGGTCCTGCTGGGCGCTGTCCTCGAACTGGGCGAGGTCGAGGGCCGCGGCGTGGCGCATCAGGCGCAGGGACGCCGCGTTGGCGTAGAGGTCGGCGATCAGCCCGTCGACGAGGGTGCCCAGGCGCCCGATCAGGTCGGACGCCACCGCGAGCGCGAGTTCGGCGGCGACGAGGCCTGCCAGCCGCGACAGGTGCGGGTCCGCGAGCCACGCGTCGAGGTCGATCGGCGCGGCGCGCGGGCGGACGTGCTCGGCCACGATCGCGTCGAGGATCAGCTTGGCGAGGTAGAGCATCGTCACCGGCAGGCAGGCGCCGACGAGGCGCAGGCCGAGGCTGGCGAGGAACAGGCGCGGGCTCGCGGCGCGAACCTGCCGGAACAGGGCCGGCAGGTACCGCAGCGACCCGAAGCGCTCGGAGAGCGTCCTCCGAACGTGGGCAAGGGCGATCAGCGGCATCGCCGCCGATATGAGGCTTGGCCGCGCCCGCGTCGATGCCGGACCGGGCGCCGCCGGGGTCGCACGCGACGCCGCCTGTTGACGGCTGCGAGATCCCGGCACGACGGACTTTGCCCCTTGCCCGCGAAAACCCTACCTTGACAGAAGTTTAAACGATCGTGCGTTGGGGCGGGGGCGATGCTGAGCGGCTCGGCGATACTGCGGATCTCGGCGTTGCTCGTGGTGGCCGGGTGCCTCGCCGCATTGGTTCAGTTCCTCCTGCCGCGCCCCGCGCCGGAGCCGGCGGCGCCGCGCCCTGCCAACGGAGCTCCATCGGTCGCCGCCACGACGACGCCCGCGCCCCGCCGGGTCGATGTCGCCCCTGCACCGCTTCAGCGTCCCGTGCCCTCCCCTCCGACGACCCCGGCCACCACCCCCGAGCCGCCGCCCGCGCCATCCCCCGCTCCCGTCATCCTCGCCGCACCGCACCCCCCTGCGCCCACCCCCGTGCCCGTGGGCGATGCCGCGGAGGCGGCGAGCGACGCGGCCGGTCCGCGCGCCGTGACGCTCGTCGACCTCAACACCGGCTCGCTCTCCGACCTCAACGGCCTGCGCGGCGGCGGCAGCATCGGGCGGGCGATCGTCCAGCGTCGGCCCTACGCGTCGATCGACCAACTGCTGTCGAAGCGCGTCCTCAGCCGCGCGACCTACGACAAGATCAAGGATCAGGTGACGGTGCGGTGAGGGTGCGACTGGCGCGCCCCGCGCCGGTTGCCTATCGTGGACGCATCGACGTGCCCGCCGTCGCCCGGCGTCGGCACCCCCGTTACGGTGCGAGGATGTGCGGATGTTCACTCAGACCGGCAGCGCAGTCCTTCGGGACGACCTCGGCGTCGAGGAAACCACCGAGACCGACAACATCGTCCGCTGGGACGGCGAGCGCCTCTACGTCGAGCACGACGTCTATCACAACGGCCAGCTCGTCCACCGCAAGTACCGCCGCAACGTCACCGAGCCCGTCGCCCGAGCCCTGCTCGCGGTGATCAACCGCGCCAGGCAGTGAGCCGGCCCATTCCGACGCCGATTGCAGTCCGGGCCGCGCCCATCGCCGCTCACGCCGGCCAGCGCGGCGCGCGCTTCTGCAGGAAGGCGTCGATGCCCTCCTCCGCCTCGGTCAGCGCCATGTTCCGCGTCATCACCTCGGCCGCGTAGGCGTAGGCGTCCTCCAGGCCGAGCTCGGCCTGAGGCCCGAACGCCGCCTTGCCGATCGCCAGAACCCGCGCGGGCTTCTCCGCGATGCGCGCGGCCATGGCGTGGGCCGCCGCGTCGAGGTCGGCCGCCGGGACGACGCGGTTGACGAGCCCGATCCGCAGGGCCTCGGCCGCACCGATCGGCGCGCCCAGCAGCAGCATCTCCATCGCGGCCTTGCGCGGAACGACCCGCGACAGGGCGACCATCGGCGTCGAGCAGAACAGGCCGATGTCGACGCCGGGCGTCGCGAAGCGGGCATCCTCGGCGCAGAGCGCGAGGTCGCAGGTCGCGACGAGCTGGCAGCCGGCGGCGGTGGCGATGCCGTGGACCTGCGCGATCACCGGCTGCGGCAGCCGGGTGATCGTGAGCATGAGGTCCGAGCAGGCCCGGAACACGGCGGCGGCAGCGGGGCCGGAACGGCTGCGCATCTCCTTCAGGTCGTGACCGGCGCAGAAGGCGGGCCCGGCCCCGTTGAGGACCACGACGCGCACGTCGCGGTCCCGTGCGATCCCGTCGAGGGCGTCCTGGAGGGCGGCCATCAGGCCGAGGGATAGGGCGTTGCGGGCCGCACCCCGGTTCAGGGTCAGCGTGCTGACGCCGCCCGCGTCCCTTCGGAGCAGCAGCGGGTCCGGGCTCTGCGGGACCGGTCTGGCGAATGCGGACATCGGGCAGGGTCCTACGCGGTGGCTGGTTGATCCACCCCCCAGGATATCACGCCGCCACGAAAAGTGATTCTGTGACCAGAGGCTCTGCTACGGTGGCGCGATGAGCGATCCCCGGCTCCATCCCTGGTACGTCGCGATCGGTGCTTCGGGGTCTGAGGGGCTGAAGGACATCAAGGGCCTCCTCGCCGATCTGCCGATCGCCCTGGAGGCCGTCGTCATGGTCGTCCTTCACCGGCCGTGGGACCGGGTGAGCCACCTGCGCGCCGTCCTGGCGGATGCGGCGTCGATGCCCGTCGTCGTGGCCGCGCGGGGCGAGCGGTTCCAGGCCGGCACGATCTACGTCGGCGAGCCGGCCGACCACCTGACCCTCGCGGCCCGGAGCTTCGGCGAGCTGGTGGACGATCCCCATCGCGCGCATCGCAACCGGACCGTGGACCTCCTGTTCAACTCCGTCGCCGTCCACGGTGGCGGACGCATCATCGGCGTGGTCCTGTCCGGGTCCCTCGACGACGGCGCGCGCGGGCTCGCCGCCATCCACGCCGCAGGCGGAGCGACGATGGTGATGACGCCGGACGGCGGTCCGGTACGGGGCATGCCGGAGAACGCCATCGCCTACGACGGACCGATCGACGTCATCGGCAGCGCGCGCACGATCGCGGCGGCGATCGTCGCGCAGGTCGCAGCCGCCTGAGCGCCGCCGCGCCGGATCGAGGCTCAGCCGCGATCCCGTCGGCCCGCGACCTCATGCCCGTCGAGCGGACGCTCCTCGTACTCCTCGACCTCGCGGTCGATCCGGGCAAAATCGGCCCCATCTCCGTGCCACCACACGGCCAGCCGAACCGGGATCAGCCCCTGCACGCCGCCGAAGGCCTCGGCGAGCCCGGCATCGACGATGAGCTGGCGCGGGCGTGCGGCGGCGAGGACGCGCGCGAGGTCCGCCCCGCGCAGGCCCGGGTCGAGCAGCGCCGCCGCGACGCCGATCGCGGCGAGGCCCTGCCAGATCGCCAGCACGTCGGGCTGATTGCGCATCAGCAGGGCGACGGTGTCGCCCTCGGCGAGGCCTTCCTGCAGCGCCCAGCGGGCGTAGCGGTGACTGCGCCCGCCGGAGATCGACGCGCCGGCGTCGGCGCGGCTCGCGGTCAGGCTCGCCGCGGGCGGCACGGCCGCTGCGGATGTCGGCGGCGTGCGGTCGGCGCGGGCAGGATCGGTGAAGGCGAGTTTGGTTGGGGCACGGTTCATGCGGCGTCGGACCCGGCTCGTGTCGGTGACTGTCCGATCCCTCTGATGCGTGCGGGTTAATAGCGGACTTCGACCACTCCGGATGCCGCGCATCAAGTCGAAACAGCGCCCCTCGGGCCATCCGGGGGCGGCGCGATCGATCAGACCTTTGCGCCCCGGTGCGAGGACTGCGAAGCGTGCTCGAACATCGGCGCATGGATAATGCTTGACCGCGGCCGCTCGCGAACCCTCGAACAAGGGACGCGGGCGCCCTCGGGCGATCCGCCGGACATCCCACCCCTGGGCGGCGCAACCGGAATGGCGTATCTCGCAGGCTTCAGCGGTTCGCCAGAAGCCGCACCGATCCGAGGAATCGACATGCGCCGTCTCGTCATCGCCGCCGTGCTGGCCGGAAGCCTCTCCGCGTCCCCCGTGCAGGCCCAGATCCGCAACGCGCCGGCGCCGCGGGCACTGGAATTTGCCGCCTACATCTTCGCCGCTTCCAACGTCTGCGGCTACCGGATCGGCACCGACACCTTCGAGGCGCTGCTCGCCAAGCAGAATGCGCGCTCGGAGGACGTGGGCCCGCGCGGCCCGTTCGGCGGCCGGGTGCAGACGATGTTCGCGCTGATGTCGAACCAGATGGCGCTGAACCGCGACACGGCCTGCCTCGCCGTGGCCGGCGAGTACGGGCCCGAGGGCAGCGTGGCGAAGAACGTGCTGCTGCCGGCAGCAGGCGAGGCACCGAGCGCGCCCGCCGCAGAGCCAGCGCCGGCACCGAAGCCCGCCGAGTAGCCGCGTCAGGACAGGCGCCACGCGATCGGCGCGAGCCCCTGCGCGACGAGCCACGCGTTCGCCCGTGCGAAGGGCCGCGATCCCGGAAAATCGCGGGCGCGGTTCAGCGGCGAGGGGTGGCCGGTCTCGATCACGCCGTGCCGCGTGCGGTCGATCAGGGCCGCCCGCGCCCGGGCCTGCGCCCCCCACAGCAGGAACACCGCGGGTGCGTCCCGGCTGGAGACCGCCGCCACCGCCTCGTCGGTCAGCGCCGACCAGCCGAAGCGCAGGTGCGCCCCGGCCTTGCCGGCCTCGACGGTGAGGGCGCTGTTGAGGAGCAGCACGCCCTGATGCGCCCAGGCGGTGAGATCGCCGCGGGCGGGCTTGGCAGGCTCGATCTCGGCCGGATCGATCTCGGCGAGGATCACCTTGAGGGAGGCCGGCAGGCGCCGGGGTCCGACGTAGGAGAAGGCGAGCCCGTTGGCGTCGCCCGGCGTCGGGTAGGGGTCCTGGCCGAGGATCACGACCTTCACCGCGGGGAGCGGCGTCGCGGTCAGCGCGTGGAAGATCCTGTCCGGGGCCGGGAGAACCTCGGCCCCGGCGGCGATCCGCGCGTCCACCCGCCGCGCCGCCGCGTCGGCGGCGCCGTTCGCGAAGAACGGCAGCGCGAGCCAGGGGGAGCCCGAGGCCCGGAAAGCGGCGAGCGCCGCCGCGACCGGGGCGTCGGGGGCCGGCTCGAACAGGTCAGCGGGCGGAGAACGTTTCACGCACGGCCTTGGCGTTGCGGCGAACCATCGGCCAGATCCAGGCGCCGGAGGCGAGGTAGGTGCCGGCCGGCATCGGCCTCAGCTCCTCGGCGAGGCGCCGGGCGAGGCCGGGCGCGGCGATCGGCCCGGCCGGCGCGTCGGTCCTGCGGTAGACCACTGTGGTGTCCTCGCGCCGGTAGGCGGTGTCGGGCACCATGCCGGCCCGGCGCGCCGTGAGGTCGAAGGTCTCGCGCACGAAGCCGTGGACGTGGGCGAAGTGGAAGCGCTCGTGCGGCGGCTTGCCGGTGGCGGCCATGTTCGGCACCGCCGCGTAGAGCACGCCGTCGGGCTTCAGCCAGCGGGCCAGCCGCTCCATCACGTCGGCCGGGTCGCGCAGGTGCTCCATCACGTGGTGGGTGGTGATGACGTCGAAGTACCCCGCCTCGAAGCGGTCGTCGTCGGCGTCGTCCAGCACCTCGACGCCGTGATGCGCGCGGGCGTAGGCCGCGTAGTCGCGCCCCGGCTCGACGCCGATCACCTCGCAGCCGCGGGCGCGGGCGACGGCCAGGAACTCCCCCGAGCCCGAGCCGAAATCGAGCACGTGGGCCCCGGGAGTGAGCTTGGGCGCCAGGAGTTCGGCGCGGAAGGCGGCCTCGCGGGCGGAGCGCTTGAGGTGGACCCGGGGCGGGCCGCCGGCGAAGGCGAGTTGGTAATCGGCGCGATAGGCGTGGGCGTAGTACGCGGCGAGCTCGCCCGGAGTCGGCATCGGATCGGTGCGGATCAGGCCGCACTGCACGCAGGCGATGGACTTCAGCGTCTTGAGCCGCCGGTCGGTCTCGGCCACCGTCACGCTGTCCCGCGAGCCGCACAGATTGCAGGCGGTCGGAGCCCCCGTGTAGGGGTAGCCCGTGAACGGCATGAAGTGGTTGAGGAAGTAGCGGGGAGACTGCATGTCGCGCTCTCGTCGGACGGACCTTCGCTGGCAGGCTTCGTGCTCTAGATAGATATCCATGCCCGTACAACCGCGGCGTCCCCGCACGGCAGCGTGCGCGGGCTCGATCCGCCGCCTGCCCGGCGACCAGACAGGAAGCGGCCGCGATGGCCGAGAAGCTCCATGAACGAACGCGTCGAACCCGGCTCCCTCGCGGCCCTGAAGGCCGTGGCGCCGCTCCAGCCGGTCGCCGCCGGTGCCCTGCCGGGCGACCACCCGACCGTTCGCTGGGGCCGGGTCGGCGTTCTGCTGATGAACCTCGGGACGCCCGAGGGCACGAGCTACTGGCCGATGCGCCGCTACCTCAAGGAGTTCCTGTCCGACCGCCGGGTGATCGAGGTGCCGCGCCTGATCTGGTGGCCGCTCCTGAACCTCATCATCCTGACCAAGCGCCCCGGACCGAAGGGCAAGGATTACGCGAGCGTCTGGAACACCGAGCGCGACGAGGGCCCGCTCAAGACCATCACCCGCGGCCAGTCCGAGCGGCTCCAGGCCATGATGGGCGACGCGGTCGTGGTCGACTGGGCGATGCGCTACGGCAAGCCGGAGGTGTCGGTGCGCATCCAGGCGCTGCTCGACCAGGGCTGCGACCGCATCCTCCTGGTGCCGCTCTACCCGCAATATGCCGCCGCGACCTCGGCCACCGCCTGCGACCAGGCCTTCAAGGCCCTGATGCAGATGCGCTGGCAGCCGACGGTGCGCGTCTCGCCGCCCTACCACGACGACCCGGTCTACATCCGCGCGATGGCCGACGCGATCCGCGAGGGCCTGCAGAAACTCGATTTCGAGCCGGAGGTGATCCTCACCTCGTTCCACGGCGTCCCGCGGAGCTACCTGCTCAAGGGCGACCCGTACCATTGCCAGTGCGTGAAGACCGGGCGCCTGATCCGCGAGGAGCTCGGGTTTTCGACCGAACGGATGCGCACGACCTTCCAGTCCCGCTTCGGCAACGAGGAGTGGCTGAAGCCCTATACCGACGAGACCGTGACGGCGCTGGCCAAGTCCGGCGTGAAGCGGATGGCGATCGTGGCGCCCGGCTTCACCGCCGACTGCCTGGAGACGCTGGAGGAACTCGACGGCGAGAACCGGCACTACTTCGAGGACAACGGCGGCGAGCACTTCGCCTACATCCCCTGCCTCAACGACAGCGACCTCGGCATGCGCGTGATCGAGACCGTGGTGCGGCGGGAGCTCCAGGGCTGGGTCTGACCTCCGCCGGGAGCTGCGAGCACCTTGCCAAGCTTGGGCGCTCGATTATCATCGTCTTTCCCAGTTGCCGCATCGGCCGCTCTGATCGAGGGATGAGATGGCGTTCTTCATCGGTATCGCCTGTCCCTGGCTCGTGATCGCGGTGCTCGACATCCTGGGCTCGACGCGGCGCGACAACGAGCTTGCCGCCTTGGGTCTCCTGCCCGGCGCGCCGACCCCCACCGCCGGTTCGGCCTACCTGTTCGCCGACCCGGCCTGACCGTCGGTCGCTCCGCGGACCGGCGACGCGGCGTCCTCAGGGCTTCCTCGACTCGTCGGCAGGGCGCGCGGCCATCGGTTTGCCGTTCTCGTCGAAGCGCTCGACCTTCGCGTCTGCCCGCAGCTTCAGGATCAGGTCCTGCTGCGCCTTGCGGATCAGGTGCTGGTCGATCTGCTCCTTCAGCTCGGCGAAGGTCGGTTGCGGCTTCGTGCGCTTCTCCTCGACCCGGATGACGTGCCAGCCGAACTGGGTCTTGATCGGGTCGGACACCTGACCGGGCTGCATCCTGAAGGCGGCGTCGGCGAATTCCTTGACCATCCGGTCCTGCGAGAACCAGCCGAGGTCGCCGCCCTCGGCCTTGGAGCCGGGATCCTTCGAAGTCTCGGCGGCGAGCTTGGTGAAATCCTCGCCGCCCTTGATGCGGGCGGCGATCGTCTTCGCCTCGGCCTCGTTGTCGACGAGGATGTGGCGGGCGTGGATCTCCTCCTCGGGCTTCATCAGCTTGGCGGTCTGCTCGAACACGGCCTGAGCCGCTTCGGGCGTTGCCGCCTTCTTCGCCTCGCGCTCCAGGTACTCGTCGAGCAACAGCTTGTCGCGGAAGTAGGCGAGCTTGCGCTTGAAGTCCGGCGTGTCGCCCACCTTGGCCGCGTCCGCCGCCTGGGCGCCGACCTTGAGGTCGATCATGTAGTCGATGAGCAGGCCCTTCTTCTGCGCGTCGTCGACGCCGGGCAGCGACAGGGCCGGATCGTCGGCGGCGACCGCGATGTCGCCCGCGGTGACGGGGCGGCCGTTGACCTTGGCCACCACCGAGTCGGGGGACGGCACCACCGCGCCCGCGATCGATCCGCCCGGCGCCGCGGGCGTCGGTGTCTGGGCGGAGGCGGCCCCGGTGAGCGCGAGCACCAGGGTGAGGGCGCCGGCGCGTCGAAGGATGAGGATCATGGGCAGGTATCCTTGGGCGTTTCGTCCCGATCCGTCCCGACGGCCGGGGCGTCTCGCGCGAGGCTCTTGGGGGACGGCGCGTGTCCCGGGAGAATCCGCGAGACAGGTGGATCGGGACCCGCGCAAAGGCAAGCTGCCGGGCCGCCGCTGCGTCCGATCCCGCACGAACGTGAATCCCGTCCCAGTCCGCGACGGCAGAACCGGTCCGTTGACGCTTCGTGAACGGTTCAAGGGCTATCCTCGCGCGTGGACGGGAGGCGCGCATGAACAGGGTCACGCTCATCACGCGCCTCGGGCTCGCCGCGACGGCGCTGCTGAGCGTCGCCCTCACGTCGTCGGCCGCGGAGGCGCGCTTCCGCGGTCTGCGGCTCCGCGTCGGCAGCTCCGTCGCGCGGCCGCCGTCTCCCCTCGTCCGTCAGCCCGAGCGGACGGCGGCGGGCAGCCCGATCCTCCTCGCTCCGGTCGTCCTCGCCCCGAGCCGGAAGCCCGAACCGCGCGCTCCGCAGCCCGAGACCGGCGAGGCGCCGGCACCGGAGAGAGCCCCGGTCCAGCACCCGGTTCACGTCGCCGGCCCGTGGTGCGCCTCGAACCGGGTCGTCGGTGCGGGCGTGGGCTTCTGCGAACTGAACTGAACCGTCCCGGACTGCGAGCACGAAGCCGGGCCGTTCCGCGGCGCCCCCGCGCTCACGGGGAGCCGGGTGGCATCGTGCGCCCGTGCACGGCGGCCTCTTTTAGATGCGGCCTGCGATCTTTACCTCTATAAGCCCGGCCAACTCAGCCAAGGCCGGCCGTCCGCGGGAGACCGCGGACGGGCTTTCCCGTTCGCAGGTTCACGATGCTCGGTGCCCTCGCCAAGAAGATCTTCGGCTCGTCGAACGACCGCCGCGTGAAGGGCTACCGTCCGCGCGTCGCCGAGATCAACGCGCTGGAGCCCGAGATCCAGGTGCTGTCGGACGAGGCCCTGCGCGCCCGGACGACGATGCTGAAGGCGGAGCTCGAAGCCGGCAAGACCCTGGACGACATCCTCGTGCCCGCCTTCGCCACGGTGCGCGAGGCGGCCAAGCGCGTCTTCGGCCAGCGCCACTTCGACGTGCAGCTCATCGGCGGCATGGTGCTGCACGAGGGCGGCATCGCGGAGATGAAGACCGGCGAGGGCAAGACGCTCGTCGCGACCCTGCCGGTCTACCTCAACGCGCTCTCGGGCAAGGGCGTCCACGTCGTCACCGTCAACGACTACTTGGCCTCCCGCGACGCCGAGTGGATGGGGCAGGTCTACCGCTTCCTCGGGCTCACCGTCGGCACCATCGTCCACGGGCTCGACGACGAGCAGCGCAAGGCGGCCTACGCCTGCGACATCACCTACGGGACCAACAACGAGTACGGGTTCGATTACCTCCGCGACAACATGAAGTACGAGATGTCCCAGCTCGCGCAGCGGGGGCACAACTTCGCGATCGTCGACGAGGTCGACTCGATCCTGATCGACGAGGCGCGCACGCCTTTGATCATCTCCGGTCCCGTGGACGACCGCTCGGAGCTCTACGTCACCGTCGACGCGCTGATGCCGCAGCTCGTGCCCGAGCACTACGATCTCGACGAGAAGCAGCGCACCGTCTCGCTCACGGAGAGCGGCAACGAGTTCTTGGAGGAGGCCCTGCGCGAGGCCGGCATCCTCAAGGACGGCGACCTCTACGACGGCCACAACGTCACGATCGTCCACCACGTGAACCAGGCGTTGCGCGCCAACACCCTGTTCACGCGGGATAAGGACTACATCGTCAAGAACGACGAGGTGATCATCATCGACGAGTTCACCGGCCGCATGATGCAGGGCCGGCGCTACTCGGAAGGGCTGCACCAGGCGCTGGAAGCCAAGGAGCGGGTCACGATCCAGCCCGAGAACCAGACGCTCGCCTCGATCACCTTCCAGAACTTCTTCCGCCTCTACGACAAGCTCGCCGGCATGACCGGCACGGCCTCGACCGAGGCCGACGAGTTCGCCGAGATCTACAAGCTCGAAGTGGTCGACATCCCGACCAACAAGCCGGTGGAGCGCGTCGACGAGGACGATCAGGTCTACCGCACGGTGGGCGAGAAGTACGACGGCATCATTGCGGAGATCGAGACGGCGCATGCCCGCCACCAGCCGATCCTGGTCGGCACCGGCTCGATTGAGAAGTCGGAACTGATCGCCGAACTGCTGAAGAAGGCCGGCTACACCCTGCTCGACTATTCCGACCCGAACGCGCTCACCGACGTCTACGCCGCCGCCCGCGAGGGCCGGGTGACGAAGCGCTTCGCGGTGCTGAACGCCCGCTTCCACGAGCAGGAGGCCTACATCGTCGCCGAGGCCGGCGTGCCCGGCGCGATCACCATCGCCACGAACATGGCCGGGCGCGGCACCGACATCAAGCTCGGCGGCAACGTCGAGATGCGCGTGGAGAAGGAGCTTTTCGGAGTTCCCGAAGGCCCGGAGCGCGACGCGAAGGTCACTGCCATCAAGGCCGAGATCGCCGAGAACCGCACCAAGGTGCTGGCGTCGGGCGAGCCGGCGGACCCGGAGGCCGGGCGCAAGAAGGACCTGCCCGGCGGCCTCTACATCATCGGCACCGAGCGCCACGAGTCGCGGCGCATCGACAACCAGCTCCGCGGCCGCTCCGGCCGCCAGGGCGATCCGGGGCGCTCGAAGTTCTTCCTGTCGCTCCAGGACGACCTGATGCGGATCTTCGGCTCCGACCGCATGGACGGCATGCTGCAGAAGCTCGGCCTGGAGCAGGGCGAGGCGATCATCCACCCCTGGATCAACAAGGCGATCGAGAAGGCGCAGCAGAAGGTCGAGGCGCGCAACTTCGACATGCGCAAGAACGTGCTCAAGTACGACAACGTCATGAACGACCAGCGCAAGGTGGTGTTCGAGCAGCGCCGCGACTTCATGGGCCAGGACAGCGTGGCCGAGACCGTCGAGGAGATGCGCCAGGGGGTGATCGACGACCTCGTGGCGACGCACATCCCCGAGAACGCCTACGCCGAGCAGTGGGACGCCGCCGGCCTCGGTGCGCGCGTCGCCGACGTGCTGAACCTCCAGGAGCCGGTCGAGGACTGGGCCAAGGAGGAGGGCATCGCCGACGAGGAGATGCGCGAGCGCCTGAAGAAGGCCGCAGACAGCGCCTACGCCGCCCGCTCGGAGAAGAACGGGCCCGAGGTGATGACTTACATCGAGAAGCAGGTGCTGCTCCAGACCCTCGACCACCTCTGGCGCGAGCACCTCGTGACGCTGGACCATCTGAGACAGGTGATCGGCTGGCGGGGCTTCGCCCAGCGCGACCCGCTGAACGAGTACAAGTCCGAGGCCTTCGACCTGTTCAACGGGCTGGTCACGCAGCTTCGCGAGCAGGTCACCGCTCAGCTCTCGCGGGTCGAGATCATGTTCCAGGAGCCGAGCGCGCCCGAGCACCCCTTCGGCGCGTCGCCGGGCCTGCCCCCGATGTTCGCCCAGCACCTCGATCCGGTCACCGGCGAGAACGAGATGGCCCACCGCGGTACCGGGAGCGACGGTGGGGGCGGAGGCGCCTACGGCTACGCCGCGCAGGGGCTAGTCGCCGACGGCGCGGTGCTCGAGCGCAATCCCGACGACGCGACGACGTGGGGCCGCGTCGGCCGCAACGAGCCCTGCCCCTGCGGCTCGGGCAAGAAGTACAAGCACTGTCACGGAAGCTTCCAGGCCTGATCGATCAGGCCCGATTGGCGCGGAGCCTCGTCTCCGTTGCGTCCGAACGGGTGCCTGCCTCGATGACCCGAACCGTCTTCATCGCCGGCGCCGGCACCGGGATCGGCAAGACCTACGTCACGGCCGCCCTCGTGCGCCGGCTGCGCGCCGCCGACCGCTCCGTCCGGGCGCTCAAGCCGGTGACGAGCGGCGTACCGGCGCTCGACGATCCGGCCTTCGCCGACAGCGACACCGCGCGTTTGCTCGCGGCGCAGGGGATCGCGCCGACGGCGGAGGCCGTCGCGGCCTGCTCGCCCTGGCGCTTCGCCGCGGCGCTCGCGCCTGATCAGGCCGCCGCGCTCGAGGGACGGAGCCTCGCCCTGTCGGACCTCGCGCGCTGGTGCCGCGCGCGGATCGAGGAGACCAGCAATATCCTGCTGATCGAGGGCGTCGGCGGGCTGATGAGCCCGGTCACCGCCGACGCCACCGGGCTCGACTGGCTCCGCGCCCTCGCATGCCCCGCGCTCCTCGTCGCGGGCAGCTACCTCGGCGGGATCAGCCATGCGCTAACCGCTTACGAGACCTGCCGCGCCCACGGCGTTCCCGTCCTCGCGCTCGTCGTCAGCGAGAGCCTCGGCGCGCCGGCCCCGGCCGCCGTCGTGGCCGACGCGATCCGGCGCCGGGTCTCGGCTCCGGTGATGGCCCTCGGACGCGGGCAGCCCTGCCCCGAGGCGCTCGCCGCCCTGGTGTGACGCCGGGACGGGTCAGAACCCCGGATCGTCGATCGGATGTGTCACGGCGCGCGCCGGCGATGAGACCTGACCTCTCAGGTCATCCCCGTCGAAACGATTGGACAGGATGCTCAGTCGATCTCGACCATCACGGTCGCGCTCTGCGGGATCGTGCCGCCGCCGACCGAGGTGGCGCAGGCGATGACGTCGCCCGGTTGTCGAGGCCCCCCGGCAGCGGGAACATAAACCCGGCCCGCACCGTTCGACCATGCCGAGGATGATCATGCTTGGCGGCACAGCCGTGAAGCCGGGCCGCGATGTCGTTCTCGCAGGGAGGATTCCATGAGCAGCACCACCGACAAGATCAAGGGTCTGGCCAACGAGGCCGTGGGCAACGTCAAGCAGGGGGTCGGCGAGGCTGCCGGCAACGAGAAGCTGCAGGCCGAGGGTAAGGCTCAGGAACTCAAGGGCGATGCCCAGAAGACCGTCGGCGATGCCAAGGATGGCGTGAAGAACGCCGCGCAGGGTGCGGCCGACGCCGTCAAGAAGATCTGATGCTCTCCGTGCTCCGGTCGGCGGCGCCCCACAGCGCTTCGGCCGTAGCATTGAGAGGCCATGGGGCCGGTCTCGCGCCGCGCTCGCGCGGTGCGGTGGAACGTGAGCCGGGATCGGACCTTGGGTGACATCCCCGAGCCTCACGGCCGGCCAATTCCGCAGCGCTCCGGAGTTGATCCTCGATCGATTCGCTCGGCCACGGTGGACCGGTTCGGTTTCGGAGAAGCCCCCTTCGCTGCGCCGACCGGCATCGCTACGCTCGAAAATGGTCTAGGTAGGCTCGGACCGGGTTCACGCTCTGACTCGACCGATGGTCGAGAGATCAAGGCCCGAGGGACCTGAGACGAAGACACCCGAGACGAGGCCATGACCGGCTCCAGCACCCCGACCCAGGCCCTGACACGGCCCGCCTCGCAACTCGTGACGATCTTCGGGGGCTCCGGCTTCCTCGGTCGGCACGTGGTGCGGGCGCTGGCCAAGCGCGGCTACCGCATCCGTGTCGCGGTGCGCCGACCGGACCTCGCCCTGTTCCTCCAGCCCCTCGGCAAGGTCGGGCAGATCGTGGCGGTCCAGGCCAACCTGCGCTATCCCGACTCCGTCGTCCGTGCCGTCGCCGGGGCGGACGTGGTGATCAACCTCGTGGGCATCCTGCAGGAGGCCGGCACCCAGAGCTTCTCGCGATTGCAGGCGGATGGCCCGGGCGAGATCGCGCAGGCCGCGGCGTCCGCGGGCGCGGCGATGATCCACGTTTCGGCGATCGGCGCCGACGCGGCATCCGAGTCGCGATACGCCCGCACGAAGGCCGAGGGCGAGGCCGGCGTCCTCGCCGCGTGCCCCGGCGCCGTGATCTTCCGGCCATCGCTTGTGTTCGGTCCGGGCGACAGCTTCTTCAACCGCTTCGCCAGCCTCGCCCGCCTGTTGCCGGTGCTGCCGCTCGCCGGGGCGCAGTCGCGCTTCCAGCCGGTGTTCGTCGGCGACGTGGCCGAGGCGATCGCGCGGGCCGCCGAGGGCCGCGTGCCCGGCGGCAAGGTCTACGAACTCGGCGGACCCGAGATCGCGACCCTGGAGCACCTCGTCCGCTATATGCTGAGGACGATCATGCGCCGGCGCGTCGTCCTCTCCCTGCCGCTGCCGCTGGCGAAGATCCAGGCCCGCGCCATGGAACTCGCCGACACCCTCACGCTCGGGCTCCTGCCGGAGAACCTGAAGCTCACCCGCGATCAGGTTGTCCTGCTCCAGAACGACAACGTCGTGTCGGACTTGGCGATCGCGGAGGGGCGGACCTTCGCGGGTCTCGGCATCCAGCCGACCGCGGCCGAGGCCGTGGTGCCGGGCTACCTCTGGCCCTTCCGCAAGGCCGGCCAGTTCGCCGAAGGGCGCGGCGACGAGAGCCAGGCGGAGGTGCCCGACACGATCGCTCCCGTGCCGATGGGCGAGGGCTCGCAGCATCGCCCGATGCGCGCTTCCGGGCCGGCGATCGGGGCCGATGCCGGCGCCGGACCGGGCCAACGGTGGGGGACCCGCAAGTAGGCGCGCCCGGACGCTCTACCGGATGCGCTCCCGCGCGACGGGCGACGGAAGACGGCGTGACAGGCCCTTGTGGACGTGGACCATCAGCGCGATTCCGAAGAGCGGGGTCAGGAGGTTGACCACGGGCACCACCATCATCCCGGCGAGCAGGCATCCCGCCCCCAGGGTCGTCGCCGGGTGCGCACGGCGCATGGCGTTGGCCTCCGCCAGCGGCCGGAACCGGGCGGCCGCCATCTCGAAGTATTCCCGCGCGAGCAGGTAGGCGTTGGCCGAGAAGAACGCCGCGATGCCGACGACCGGCAGGAAGAACACGACCAGCGCCGCGAGGTTCACGAGCAGGGTGAGACCGGCAAACCGCAGCGCGTAGAGCATCGCCGTTCCCCAGGGCATGGGCCGGCCGGGCGGCTCGTTCGGGAAGTCGGTGCCCTCGACGATCGCGGCGGCCTCGTCGAGGAAGAAGCCCGCCACCAGGATCGACACCGCCGGCATGACGTAGGCCAGCGCCACGAACAGTCCGAAGCCGGCCAGGAAGTAGGCGAGGCCGTCGAGCAGCGGGTACTGCTCGGAGATGTGATGGCTCGCCTGGAACCACTGGATCAGCCGCGTCATTCCGATCCAGGCGAGGAGCAGGAGGCCGAGCGTGAGGCCGAGCGACTTCCACAGGATCGCCCGCAACGGCGGCGAGAAGGTCTGACGCAGGGCCGCGAGCGCCGCCTGGATGAGCATGCCGAGTTCCCGTATCCCGCCGTCGTGCGGCGCCCCGCGGTTGTGGCGTCGGCCCTGGTCCGCCGCAAGGCTCCCCGAAGCCGCCGCGTCGCGCCGGAACGCCCGTGCGGCACCCTGCTCGATGACCGCCCGTCACGCGAGGAGCCCGGCCCGCGCATGAGTCCAGCCTCGCGTAAACCGGCCGCGCATGCCCGCTTCGCCCCGAGTCTCGTGCCCCGCCTCGCGCCCCTGCCCGCCGCGCCGGAGGTGATCGTGGTGGGCGCGGGTGCGGCGGGAATCGCGGCCGCGCGCACCCTCCTGGGGCGCGGCGTGTCGGTCGCGGTCCTGGAGGCGCGCGGTCGCGTCGGCGGCCGCACCGTCACGACGATGCTGCGGGGGCACCCCATCGACCTCGGCGCGCACTGGCTCCACGCCGGGCCGATCAACCCGCTGGTGCATCTCGGCCGGGCCCGGGGCGAGCCCCTGCGCCGGGCCGCCCAGGAGGGCCATGTCTGGGTCGGCCGCCGGCCCGGCCGCGCGGCGGAGGCCGCGGCGTCGGCGCGGGCCTTCGACCTCGCCGACCGGGCGATGACGCGGGGCGCCGCCACTGAGGGTCCGGACCGCGCCGCCGCGCGTGCCCTGCCCCGCAGCCTCGGCCCCTGGGGCGCCCGCGTCGCACGGGTGCACGGGCTCGTTTCGGGCCGGCCGCTGGAGGAGGTCTCGCTCCACGATTTCCCGAGCATGGAGTACGGCGACAACGTCTTCATTGCGGGCGGCTACGGCGGCTACCTCGCGCGGCTGGCGCAAGGCCTGCCGATCGCCCTGTCGAGTCCCGTCGCGCGCATCGATTGGACGGGCGTCGGCGTCCGGGTCGAGACGGCGGACGGGCGGCGCCTATCGGCGCGGGCCGTCATCGTCACCGCGCCGGTGATGGTCCTGCGCACCGGGCTCGGCTTCACCCCCGCCCTCCCCGAGCCGGTTCGCCGAGCGATCGACGGATTCTCGACCGGGATCTACGAGCACGCGGTGCTGCACTGGCCGTCGAGCCCCTTCCGGGGCCGGGACCGGCTCGCGTCGCTGGTCGGCGGCCGGCTGAGCCCGCCGGGGCTGCTGACCCGGATCGACGGCACGCCGTTTCACTACTTCGAGCTGGATTCCGGCAGCGCCGCGCTGATCGACGCGGCCGGGACCGGCGCGGACGGCGTGCGCCGCCGCGTGCGGGCGACGCTCGCCGCGCATTTCGGGCCCACGCGCCTGCGCGACCTGTCCATCCCCGCGGTCAGCGAGTGGCGCCACGATCCGTGGTCGCAGGGGTCGTGGGCGGTCGTGCCGCCGGGCCATGCGCCGGCGCGGCAGGTCCTCCACGCACCGGTCGGCGGGAAGATCTGGTTTGCGGGTGAGGCCCTGTCGCGCCTGCAATGGGGCACCACGGGGGGCGCCTATGCGGAGGGCGCGCGGGCGGCCGAGGCGGTCGCCGGGCGTATCCGGATGGGCACAGCCGCCTGACGAAGATGGCGCGGGACGCTCTCCTCGCCTTGCGGACGGCGCGAAAACGCGATGCATCAGACGCCACGGCGTTCGCGGCCAGGAGTGGTGTCATGGATTGGGTCGAGGGCATCGGCTATCTCGGGACGGCGCTGACCATCTCCGCCTCGGCGATGAGCACGATGATCCCCCTGCGGATCATCTCGCTGGTCGCCAGCGCCGCGGTCATCACCTACGGGGTCATGATCGGCAGCCTGCCGGTGGTGCTCACCGAGGCGATCCAGATCCCGTTCAACGCCTTCCGTCTCTGGCAGATGGTTCGCCTCGTGCGCGACGTGGAGATCGCGGCCGACGGCGATCTCTCCCTGGACTGGCTCAAGCCCTACGGCACCGAGCGTCGCTTCACCGAAGGCGCCAGCCTGTTCGCCAAGGGCGAGGCGGCGGCTGCGATGTACTACGTGGTGAGCGGCTGCTTCCGCATCCCGGAATACGGGATCGACGTGCGGGCCGGCGGCATCGTCGGCGAACTCGGGCTGCTCTCGCCGGGCAACAGGCGCACGGCCTCGCTCGTGTGCACGGAGGACGGCCGGGCCCTGGAGGTGCCCTACTCCGCAGTCAAGCAACTCTACTACCAGAACCCCGAATTCGGGTTCAGCTTCCTGAAGCTCACGAGCGAGCGGCTCTTCCAGAGCGCCGCCGCGTCGGCTGCTGCCGCCCGTCCCCTCCCGGCCGGCGGCGAGGTGCTGTGATCCTCAGAGCATGCTCGGCAGGATGCGGTCGGGCGGGCGGTGACCGTCCATGAAGGTCTTGATGTTGATGATGACCTTCTCGCCCATGTCGATCCGGCTCTCGAACGTCGCCGAGCCCATGTGCGGCAGCAGCACGACCTTGCCGGTGCGCGCCAGCTTGATCAGGCGCGGGCTCACCGCCGGCTCCTGCTCGAACACGTCGAGGCCGGCGGCCGAGATCTCGCCGGCCTCGATCAGGCGGGCGAGCGCGTTCTCGTCGATCACCTCGCCGCGGGCGGTGTTGACCACGATCGCCTCGGGCTTCAGCAGCTTGAGGCGCCGGGCCGAGAGCAGGTGGTAGGTCGCCGGCGTGTGCGGGCAGTTCGTCGAGACGATGTCGACGCGGGCCAGCATCTGGTCGAGCGATTCCCAGTAGGTCGCCTCGAGCCCCGCCTCGATCGCGGCCGGGACCCGGCGGCGATTGTGGTAGTGGATCTGCAGCCCGAACGCCTTCGCGCGGCGGGCGAGCGCCTGCCCGATCCGGCCCATGCCGACGATGCCCAGGCGCTTGCCGGTGATGCGGCGCCCGAGCATCCACGTCGGCGACCAGCCCGTGGTCCAGTCGTCGTCGGGGATGATGCGGGCGCCCTCCGTCACCCGGCGGGCGACGGCGAGGATCAGCGCCATGGTCATGTCGGCGGTGTCCTCGGTCAGCACGCCGGGGGTGTTGGTCACGGTGATGCCGCGCTCCAGCGCCCCGCCGACATCGATGTGGTCGACGCCGTTGCCGAAGTTGGCGATCAGCCGCAGGTTCGGTCCTGCCTGGGCGAGGAGCCCGGAATCGATCTTGTCGGTGACGGTCGGGACCAGCACGTCCGCCTCGCGGATCGCGGCCGTGAGCGCCTCGCCCGAGAGCGGAGCGTCGTCGTGGTTCAGGCGCGCGTCGAACAGCTCGCGCATGCGCGTCTCGACGGCGTCCGGCAGGCGTCGCGTCACGACGACGAGCGGCTTGCGCTTCAGCGACATCATCCCTCCCTACAGACAGTTCCGCCGGTCCGATGCCGCCCGTGGCCGCACCGCGTCGCGGGGCCGGCCCCGGCTTCAAGCTCCGTTAACCGAGGTCCGCCAGACAGGAGCGGCCGGCATCCGGCCTCTCTAGCAGAGCGAGGCCGGAACACAATCGGGCGCGCCGGACGGCGGACACGATCGCCCGGCGCACGGATTTCCCTCAACGGGACATGCGCGATGGGACATGGGAGACGGACGATGCGGATGGCTCGGCTCTTCCTTGCAGGCGCCGCTCTCCTCGCACTCCCGGCGCAGGCCGCACAGACGGCCGGCGGTCCGCCGGAGACCGGGACGGGCCCGGTCACCAAGCTGCCCCTGCCGCGCTATGCCAGCCTGAAGACCGACCGCGTCAACCTGCGCGAGGGTCCGTCGAAGGACCATCGCACCCTGTGGGTGTTCCAGCGTGCCGGGCTTCCGGTGGAGATCGTTGCCGAGTTCGAGACGTGGCGCCGCATTCGAGACTCGGAGGGGACGGAAGGATGGGTGCTGCACTCGCTCCTCTCCGGCCGCCGCACGGCGGTGGTGACGGCGAGCCAGGGCCCGAACAAGGGCGCGGTCCCGCTGCGGGCGCGGGCGGACGATGGTGCCGCGGACGAGGCGCGCCTGGAGGCCGGCGTGATCGGCAGCGTCAAGGGCTGTTCCGGGTCGTGGTGCCGCCTCGTCGTCGCCCTGCCCTCGAAGCAGGACGTCGACGGCTACATCCACCAGGACCGGCTCTGGGGCGTCTATCCGAACGAGCGGGTGGAGTGAGCGCGGGCCCGAACATCACCGAGCCTGCTCTCGCGGCCCGTACCTGAGCGAAGTCCAGTCCAGCCGAGGCTCAGCCCGGACGACGAACGCCCGGGCGTCGCCGCAGGCGTACGATCACCTCGACGCCGGCAATCTCCATGCCGTCGGGCGCCTCGGGGAGAGATTCCACGGTGATGCCGCAATCGGGCATGTCCAGCACCTGTCCCTCATCCTCAAGGAAGAAGTGGTGATGCTCGGATGGGTTGGTGTCGAAGTAGGCCTTGGACCCGTCGAGCGCGAGCTGACGCAGCAGGCCGGCTTCCGTGAACTGATGCAGCGTGTTGTAGACGGTGGCCAGCGAAACCGGCACCTTCGCGCGCATCGCCTCGTCGTAGAGCATCTCGGCGGTCAGGTGACGGTCGCCGCGGCCGAAGAGCAGCCAGCCGAGGGAGAGGCGCTGTCGGGTAGGCCGGAGACCAGCCCGGCGCAAGCGATCACGGAGGTCCGAGAGCGGGCAGCCGCGACGTGCGACGCCGGTCGCGTCTCCCGAGAGGGCCGGGATCCGGGCGTTGAGCGCGGCCTGTAAGGACACGAGTTCGGGCATCGGCGGGGCTGAACGCTCGCGGGAGGGTAACGACTGTCCTCATGTATATGGGATCGGGCAACCGGCCGCAACCCGAGGGCTCCCCGAGGCTCTCGTTCAAGCCTCGCGCTCAAGCTTGGAACGCGCCGTGCCGCTATGCTAACGAGGCCGCGAAGTGCGTGACTCGCGCCATGACGGACCCAGGAACCGAGGACTGATCCGCCTTCATGCCGCTCGATTCCGAACCGACCGCGCCGCGGGTCCCCGCCCGCGCCTCGCATTACTCCTACGAAGAGCTGCTGGCCTGCGGCAGCGGCGAGCTGTTCGGTGCGGGCAACGCCCAATTGCCGCTGCCGCCGATGCTGATGTTCGACCGCATCACCTCGATCGGCGCCGAGGGCGGCGCGTACGGCAAGGGTCACGTGCTGGCCGAGTTCGATATCCGGCCCGACCTCTGGTTCTTCCCATGCCACTTCAAGGGCGATCCGGTGATGCCCGGCTGCCTCGGCCTCGATGCTCTCTGGCAGCTCGTCGGGTTTCATCTCGGCTGGCTCGGCGCGCCTGGACGGGGCCGTGCGCTCGGCGTCGGCGAGGTGAAGTTCACCGATCAGGTGCTGCCGACCGTGGAGAAAGTCGTCTACGGCATCGACCTGCGACGGGTGCGGACCGGCAAGCTGGTCCTGGGCATCGCCGACGGCTGGCTGGAGGCGGACGGCAAGCGCATCTACGAGGCGAAGGATCTGCGCGTCGCCCTGTTCCAGGCATGACGGGCGGACACGATTCGATGGCATCGCAGGCAACGGGACGCGTCGTCGCCGGTTGAGACTGGGCCCGCCTCATCCTAGCTGACGCATGCGCGACGCGGGATTCCGGGGCGCATCGCGGTGGAGACAAGTTCGTTCATGCGCCGTGTCGTCGTCACCGGGATGGGGATCGTCTCGTCGATCGGAAACAACACGCAGGAGGTGCTCGCGTCGCTGCGCGAGGGCCGCTCGGGCATCGCCCGCGACGAGTCCTATGCCGAGCACGGTTTCCGCAGCCAAGTCTCGGGGCGGCCCGATCTCGACCCGGAAGGCCTCGTCGACCGCCGCGCCATGCGCTTCCACGGCGGCGGCACGGCCTGGAACCACGTCGCGATGGATCAGGCGATCCGCGACGCCGGGCTGGAGGTGGGCGACATCTCGAACCCGCGCACCGGCATCATCATGGGCTCCGGCGGCCCCTCGACGCGCGTGATCGTGGATTCCGCGGCGATCGCCCGCGAGAAGGGCGCGAAGCGCGTCGGCCCGTTCGCGGTGCCGAAGGCGATGTCCTCCACCGCGTCCGCGACGCTCGCCACGTGGTTCAAGATCAAGGGCGTGAACTACTCGATCTCGTCGGCCTGCGCGACTTCGAATCACTGCATCGGCAACGCCGCCGAGGTCATCCAGGGCGGCCGCCAGGACATCATCTTCGCCGGCGGCTGCGAGGATCTCGACTGGACCTTGTCCGTGCTGTTCGACGCCATGGGCGCCATGTCGGCGAAGTACAACGACACCCCGGCGCGGGCCTCGCGCGCCTACGACGCCAACCGCGACGGCTTCGTCATCGCCGGCGGCGCTGGCGTCCTCGTTCTCGAGGAACGCGAGCACGCCAAGGCCCGCGGCGCGCGCATCTACGGCGAGATCGCCGGCTACGGGGCGACGTCCGACGGGCACGACATGGTCGCGCCCTCGGGCGAGGGCGCGGTGCGCTGCATGCGGCAGGCGATCGAGGGTCTGAAGGGCGCGCGGATCGACTACATCAATCCGCACGCGACCTCGACGCCGGTCGGCGACGAGAAGGAGATCGAGGCGATCCGCGAGGTCTTCGGCCAGGGCGACGCCTGCCCGCCGATCGCCGCGACGAAGTCCCTGACCGGGCATTCGCTGGGGGCCACCGGCGTGCAGGAGGCGATCTACGCGCTTCTGATGATGAACAACGGCTTCCTCTGCGGCAGCGCCCACATCGACGACCTCGATCCGGCCTTCGGCGACATGCCGATCCTGCGCGACCGGCGGGATGGGGTTCGGCTCGGCCACGTGCTGTCGAACTCGTTTGGGTTCGGCGGCACCAACGCGACGCTCGTCCTCAAGAACGTCGATGCCTGAGCGCTCGCGCGGACACGGCATCCGACGGTATCCGCGCGGAGGTGCGACACCGGATCGCGAAAAGCTTTGGTTAACCTTTAGGAACCCATCCTGCCGGCCTTGGTTCTCGTGAAGATCCGCCGACGGAGATAAGTGGATGACCCTCTTCCTTATCGGACTGGCGATCGCTCTGGTGATCGTCGGCTCGGCTGGCATCTACGCCAAGCAGGCTCTCATCGACGACGCCAAGTCTCAGACCGGCGGCTACTTCTGAGGCCATCGGCGCGATCGATCCGAGCCGAAGCCACGTCGCGGGATTTCTCCTCTCAGCATCCGGTCCGGCCACCCGATTGGACACTGCGCCGACCCGCGCCTAAGCCTCCCGGTCGGCATCCGTTGCGGGATCGGGGAGCGCCGGAGTCGAGGATCGTATGACGGGTTTGATGGCGGGCAAGCGCGGCCTGATCATGGGCGTGGCCAACGACCACTCGATCGGCTGGGGCATCGCCAGGACGCTGCACCGGCACGGGGCGAGCCTCGCCTTCACCTACCAGGGCGAGGCACTCGGGCGCCGGGTCACGCCGCTGGCCCGGCAGCTCGATTCGGACATCGTCCTCCCCTGCGACGTCGAGGACCTCGCCTCCGTCGACGCGACCTTCGCGGCCCTGGATGCGCGCTTCGGCGGAACCCTGGACTTCGTGGTCCACGCCATCGGCTTCTCGGACAAGGCGCAGTTGAAGGGCCGCTACGTCGACGTGACCACCCGCGAGAACTTCTCGCGCACCATGGCGATCTCATGCTTCTCCTTCACCGAGATCGCGCAGCGGGCGGCGCGGCGCATGCGGGAGGGCGGCTCGCTGCTGACGCTGACCTACGGCGGCTCGACCCGGGTGATGCCGAACTACAACGTCATGGGCGTGGCTAAGGCGGCGCTGGAGGCCTCGGTCCGCTACCTCGCCACGGACCTCGGCCCCGACGGCATCCGCGTCAACGCCCTCTCGGCCGGCCCGATGCGGACGCTGGCCGGCGCCGGCATTGCCGATGCGCGCCTGATGTTCAACCACCAGAAGGCGCACGCCCCCCTGCGGCGCACGGTGACGCTGGACGACGTCGGCGGCTCGGCCCTCTACCTGCTCTCCGATCTCTCCGGCGGCGTCACCGGCGAGGTGCACTTCGTCGATTCGGGCTACAACATCATCTCGATGCCGCGCCCCGATGTCCTCCAGGCCCAGGACGAGGCCGGGGTGGTCGGCGACGCCTGACTCCCCCACGGGGTTGCCGGGGCAACCTATCGCTCATCGCGGGATGCGGCCCGGCGGCAGCGGAGCCTGCGTGCGCGGCACGCGCCGCACAAGCCGTCGCGTGCGCGGCTCGACGATCGTCGGCGGCACCGAGGGGTAGTTCGACGCGAACGGGTTCGAGGGCACGCCGGAGGCGGGAAGCCCCGCGCTGCCGCCGGCAAATCCCGCACCCTGCGCGAGGGCGGGCAGCGGAGCCGCCGCGATCAGGGCTGCGAGGGCGAAGCGGAACGGCATGAAGACTCTCCGATGAGGCATCGGCGTCCGGCCGCGCGGGAACGACGGGACGCCGTCGCGGAACCTGCGCCGCGCACGGGGTGTTCGCGCTGGATCAGGTCTCATCAGCGTTCGGGAGTTTTCGATGTCCGAAGTCACCTACCACATCGTCGAGCACGACGGCGGCTACGCCTACAAAGTTGGCGATGTCTTCTCCGAGACGTTCCCGAGCCATGCCGACGCGCTTCAGGCCGCGCAGGCGGCCGCCGCCGAGCAGCAGGTTCCCGGATCGACCGAGGGCATCCGCTACCAGGACGGGGCCGGCGCTTGGCACGACGAGACCGCACCGGGCAACGATCGCCCCACCGCGAAGGTCGAGGACTGATCCCGCGCGTCCGAACGGCGGCACGGTCCGCGATGGCACGCAAGCCGGCCGCATCCGCCCCGAGCCCGCGCCGGACGACATCGTCCGGCGCGGCCAAGCCCCTCAAGGGCGCGCGCCGCACGACGCCCTCCCCCGAGACGCTGGCCGCCCTCGGGCCGGATCGGCTGATCGGCCTGATCCTCGGGGAGACGGCGCGCAACCCGGCCTTCAGGAAGCTGGTGAGCGCGGCACTGGCCGCGCTCCAGGGCCCGGACGCGGTCGCCGCCATCGTCGACCGGCGCCTCGCAGCTCTGGAGGGCGCGCGCGGCTACATCGACTGGCAGAAGCGCCGGGCCTTCACGACGGACCTCGACGCCACCGTCACGGTGATCCTCTCGGAACTGGGTCCCCTCGACCCGCCGGCCGCCCTCGACCGGCTGCTGCGCTTCCTCGACGGTGCCGACGCGGTGCTCAACCGGGTCGACGACGGCACGGGCGCGATGCAGGGCGTGTACGAGCGCGCCTCCGACGCCGCGGTCGAGATCGCCGCCGGCCTCGATGCCGTGCAGGCCGGGCGGTTCGCCCTCGCCCTGCTGCCGCGCGTCGCCGCCGATCCCTACGGTCCGTTCGGCCGCCTGATCCGCGACCTCGTCCCGCGCCTGCCCGCAGAGGCGCTCGCGCCTCTCGATGCCGGCCTAGCCGAGGCGGCCGAGGCGCTGGCGCCAACCGAGGCGCCGCGGGCGGGCAAGGGCGGCGAGGCGGTCGCGTTCCGTCGCGACCTGCACCGCGTCCACCTGCTGCGGGTCCGCCAGGACATCGCGGATCGGCGCGGCGACGTCGACGGTTACGTCGCGCTGGAGCGCGCGATCATGCCCGAGCGCCCGGACCCCCTGGAGATCGCCCGGCGCCTGCTCGACGCGGACCGCGTGGGCGAAGCGCTGGACTGGGTCCGCCGTCCGCAGCCGTCCCGCCTGCGCGTGGTGACCCGGGAGATGCTGACGGCCGGCGACTTCGACGCGGCGGCACCGGAGCGCGAGCGATTGCATCTCGAGATCCGCATCCTCGACGCGCTGGGACGCGGCGCCGACGCGCAGGCGCTGCGCTGGACGGGCTTCGAGGCGATGCGCGATGCCGGGATGCTGCGCGACCACCTCGCCAAGCTCCCCGACTTCGAGGACGAGGAGGCGCTGGAGCGCGCCCTCGACCACGTGGGCCGCGACGCGGACCCGCACCGGGCGCTGGCCTTCCTCGTCGACTGGCCGAGCCTGGACCGGGCGGCGCGCCTCGTCTGCGACCATCGCGATGCGTGGCGGGGCGAGCATTACCGGCTGCTCGGCAGGGCGGCCGAGGCCCTGGGGGAGGACCATCCGCTCGCGGCGACGCTGCTCTATCGCCGCCTCATCGACGACATCCTCGGCCAGGGACGCAGCACCGCCTACCCGCACGCCGCCCGCTACCTGCTGGAACTCGACGGCCTCGCGGGGCGCCTCGGTCCCGCCGCGCTCGACCCCGACCCGAACAGCTACCGCGCGGCGCTGCGACGAGCGCACGGGCGAAAGCACGGATTTTGGAGCTTGCTGAAGGCATGACCACGCTTGGCACGACCGGCGAACGAATCGTTGTCGGATGTACGTGAAGTGGCACAGCTCAGTTCGTTATACGCACGGACGCGAGAGCTGCACTGAAGAGTTGCTGCATAGCTTGGTTGATGTCACCATTTGTCGCAACAGGGAAGTAAAGCCCGTCCGTAGCGCAACTCTTGAGCAGAGGACCTATATTATTTTCAAACGGCTTTACGTTTGAATTGTAAAAATCGTTGTCGTAGAGTGGCAGATATTGTGTGTAGATGATTCCGATTTTGATGTTTCTATCCTTCATCGTCTTGCAGGTAGCTGGATTGATTGCACTGATGAAGCGATTGTTATTGATCTTGAATCCTGCGCTCTGGTTGCTCACGGTGCCGTCGATAGGGGTATCCTGCACGCCATCGGTTACGAAGAACAGGAACCGGATGGGCGTGGCAGCCGTCACACCATTGCCGCTTGCCGGGACGGTGCTGGTCATCTTGCTGATTGCGCGCTCATAGGCTGTCTGGCTATCGCGCTGATCCTGATAGGAGTAGGCCAGATCGATCTGACCTGAAGCCGTCTTCACCTGATCGAGATTGGGTGTCAGTTGGATGAGCTGGGTTTGGAAGTCGCTGAAGGTCCACATTTCCATACGGAACTGCTGTGGCAAGCTCATGCTCGACTTGGCGGAGTCAACAAGGTTGGACACCGCGTCGCGCAGAACCTGGATACGCAGCTTGATGTTGTTCCGCTTGGCAATGTTATAGTTGTCGTTAACGTTCTCGGTGCCGTTGCTATTGAGAAGATGGCAGGCAAAAGCGCAGCCGCCTGCTACCCGCTGCATGTTGGCAATGTCGTTGGCAGTGGCGGCCAGCCCCATGGAAGGCGAATTATCGAGAAGCAGGTAGAAGTCGATGTACTGCGCCACGTTGCGCACGCTGCCGGACTGGCCTGCGATGCGCATCGTGGCCACGTTCATCATGCTGCTGAGCGTGGTTCGGACGGTCGCCGTGTAGCTGGCAGTCACCCCGACCTGCGTGACACCGGGAACCGGGACAGGGTCGAAAGACGTGATCGTCACGCCCTGTACCTTGGCTGCATCCGCCATGAACTGCGTGCGAGCGCTGTTCAGCATATCGGGCGTGATCGTGTTCGTCTTCTGGGCGATGACACCGAGGACCGCGGCATCCACGGCCGCGTCGAGCTGAGCTTTGGCGGCGTTGCGCCGGCCATAATCGATGGCCGCCCCCGTGGCGAACAGGATCGGGATACTGAGCACCGCGAAGGTGATGGCTACGTTTCCGGCTTGTGCGCGCGCAAAGCGGCGGAGACCGGCCTCGCCGCGCTGAGCTTCCGCGGTGAGCCGCGCCAGCAACCACATCAGAAATTCGGGCATTTCGAGCCTCCCGGCATGATGACCTCGCCCTTGTCGAGGCGCTGTGCCCACGAGATCCGCCGGCTGAACACCAAGCCTCTCGTACCGAAGATCCACCGGTAGAGGTTCGAACCAATGATCGGCGTGTAAGAGAGCGAGACCTCGGCCAGCACGTACCGGGCGCCGTCGTACTGGAAGGTCGTGGGCGTTACGGGCAGGCCGTTGGTGCCATTGATCGTGAGTACGGGGCGGGCGTTCTGCGGGTAGCTGGAGCAAACGCCGCCATAGAACGTCCCCGCGACGCTCTCGACGCCCATGGCATGAATGGCAACCTGCAGACTTGCTGTCGGGTAGGGCCGCATGATGGCGCCTGCCGCGTTGAGGATCGTGGCCATGTCGCCCGTCGTTGGGCTGCCGTTGGTTGCCCGTCCCGAGAGGTCGGCGATCGTGCGTGCGTAGAGCGTGACCTTGCGGCCGGTATCGATGGCGCGCGCGAGCTCTGTCAGCCCGAAGTAGATCGACACGAGGAGGGGCAGCACCATCGCGAATTCGAGGGCGGCCACGCCGCGTGCGTCAGCTCGGAAGCAAGCTGGGCGGCCAACATGCCAGGGCTGTCGAAGCGCACTCATGAGCCGGACGGGCAGGCCGCCGTCGAGTTGAACGGCTCGACCTGGAAGACGGTGGCCGCTTGGAGAACGCGGCGGCGGTTGGGCAGGGTGGCGTAGGCCGAGCCCAGCAGTGGGAAATAGACTGGTACGTCGATGACCGCCTGGACGACGACCACGTCGTTGGCGCGCGCGCAGGTGTAGGACTGGAAGCTTGCGTTCCAGTCCGAGACACCGGTTCTCGGGTCCGTCACCGTCGATTGTGAGGGCGTAGCCGCATCGAAGCTGGCAGCCTTGGTGATGCTGACCCGCACGCTGCCGCAGGGAAAGGTGGTCATGCGCGCCCGCCCGCCGGGGAAGCACATGGCGGTGCGGAAGTTTTTGAGCAACGTCGTTGTGTCGGTCGTACCGACGTTGGCTGTCTGAAACTGGCCCGTGTAGATCTGGCGCCCTGCCTCAGTCACCGCCTGCTGAAGGATCTCCTGCCCGAAGTAGGTCAGACCAGCCTCAAGGGAGGCTCCGGCAAGTGCCAGGAAGGGCATCGCCACAAGGGCGAATTCGACGGCCGTTGCACCGCTCTGGGTTCGCGAAAAGGTCCGAATGGCGCGCCAGAGCGCGCGGTAAACAGGGGACTGGCACACTATCGCAGCTGTCGTTCCGGGGGCCGCTACTCTTGCAGCCTGAGGACACATCCACATCGTCCGCGCGTCCCATAGCTGTCCGCGAGCCCTCCGCCGAGGCGTGGCAGGTGACGGTCGACGCATGCGTACAGGATGAGCCTTGCTAATCCGTTGCGTAGGTTGTCGAGATCTCCTACCGACGTTGCCCGACGGCCTTGACGTGGCGGAGCTGCCCGACTGACATCTGCCCAGCGGTGCGACCTGTCGCCGCCCCTCGGTCGCGCACGCGCGCAACAAGGCGGAGAACTATCCGTTACAGACCTCACGCCTGGGTGCCAAAACATCAGCTTGGCTCTCAGCATTCTGGCATACGCCGACCCCTACAGGCCGGCACCCCTGATAACCTGGGGGTGACCAGTCTCCTGACCCTCGAACGGCTGGCGATCATGAGCAATCCTCGCCAAATCCTGTTGAGCACGCGCATCCGTTCATCGGCCTTCTTCGGGGGTGTAACCGGCGTCACACGGATGAACCCCGCCGCCTCGGCGCGTTGCGCCACGCCCATCCCGAAGACCTTCGAGATCGCGCTCGTGCTCGACAACACCGGATCGATGGCCGACGCGGGCGGCGACGGTGTGACGAAGATTGCGGCGCTGAAGAGCGCCGCCAAGACCTTCGTCAACTACGTGTTCAAGAACCCGGCCTCCGCGGCGGGCACGAAGATGTCCATCGTCCCGTTCGCGGCTGCCGTCGCGGTCGATCCCGGGACCTACCGCACCGCCTCCTGGGTCGATCAGAGCGGCAAGTCAGCCTATCGCTGGACGAACGTGACGGGCGCCTCCGTGGCCGGATTCACCGGCCGCTTTGACATCTTCAGCAAGCTCCAGGCTGAGCGATCTGGAGCATCTTCCATGATCTTCGGATCACGGAAGATGCTCCAATTCCTTGTGCGGTCGCATTTTCTTCATGCGAGCCGGCATCCACCTCGCTGGAAAATGCTCCAGCGCATCGCCATCGATCATTCTTGAGCCGAGTACGACAATTCCTGGATCGGCCCGAGGGCGCATTGCTGGATCAGCAGCGCGACGAGGCCGGACCAGCCGGTCTGGTGCGAGGCGCCGAGCCCCCGGCCGGTCTCCCCGTGGTAGTACTCGTAGGACAGGACGTGGTCGCGGAAGTGCGGGTCGTCCTGCTCCAGCGGGCTGTCGCCGTAGACGGGACGCCGCCCGTCCGCCCCGCGGGTCGAGAGCGCGATCAGGCGGCGGGCGAGGTCGTCGGCGATCTCCTGCAGGGTGAGGTAGGTGCCGGAGCCGGTCGGCGCCTCCACCTGGAAGTCCGGGCCGTAGTAGCGGTGGAACCGGCGCAGGCCGTCGATCAGCAGGTAGTTGATCGGCAGCCAGACCGGCCCGCGCCAGTTCGAGTTGCCGCCGAACAGCCGCGTGCGCGACTCGGCCGGCTCGTAGGGCAGCGTCAGGTCGTCGCCGCCCCAGGAGAAGCGGAACGGCTCGCGCCCGTAGGCCTTCGACACGCCGCGGACGCCGTGGGGCGACAGGAACTCGTCCGCGTCGAGCATCCGGCGCAGCAGCGCCTTGAGCCTGTGCCCGCGCAGGAGGGAGAGCAGGATGGTGCCGCCCTGGCCGGGTTCCTGCCAGCGCGACACCAGGCTCGCGAGGTCGGGCCGGCTCTCGAGGAAGAAGCGCAGCCGTGCCGCGAGGCCGGGGAGCCGCGCGGTGTCGACCTCCCGCAGCACCGCCACCGCGCAGATCGGGATCAACCCGACGAGCGTGCGCGCCCGGATCGGGATGCGCTGGCCACCGGGCGTCTCGATCACGTCGTAGAAGAACCGGTCGGTCTCGTCCCAGAGGCCGCCCGCGCGTGCGGCGGCGTCCGCGATCAGCAGGAAATGCTCGAAGAACTTCTGCGCCATGTCCTCGTAGGCGCGGTCGCGCAGGGCCAGCTCGACGGCGATGCGCATGAGTTCGAGCGCGTTCATCGCCATCCAGGCGGTGGCGTCCGATTGCGTCAGCGCGCCGCCCGCGATCGGCTTCGAGCGGTCGAACAGGCCGATGTTGTCGAGCCCGAGGAAGCCGCCCTGGAACAGGTTGCGGCCGGCCGCGTCCTTGCGGTTGACCCACCACGTGAAGTTCATGCTCAGCTTATTGAACACGCGCAGCAGGAAGTCGTGGTCGGAGCGTCCCGTCAGCGCCCGGTCGAGGGCGAACACCCGCCACGCGGCGAAGGCGTGAAGCGGCGGGTTGGCGTCGGAAAAATTCCACTCGTAGGCCGGCACCTCGGCGTTGGGGTGGCCGTAGGATTCGTCCAGCAGCAGCAGGAGCTGCCCCTTGGCGAAGTCCGGGTCGATCATCGCGAAGACGATGCTCTGGAGCGCAAGGTCCCAGGAGGCGAACCAGGGATATTCCCAGGCATCGGGCATCGAGATGATGTCGTGCGCCCGCACGTGCCGCCAGTCGGCGTTGCGCTTCGTCTTCCGCGAGTCCGGCGGAGCGGGTTGCGCCGGATCGCCGTCGAGCCACTCGCGCACGTCGTAGTGGTAGAGCTGCTTGGACCACAGCATGCCGGCCAGGGCCTGCCGCTGCACCCGGCGCTCGTCCGCGTCGGCGATATCGGCCTGGAGGGCGGCGTAGAACGCCTCCGTCTCCGCGATGCGGGCCGCGAACACCGCGTCGAAATCGGCGAAGGGCTCGCCCGGGGCACCGTCCCGGCGGAAGCGCAGGCGCAGGAGCTCGCCGGCCCCGGGTTCGAGCGTCAGCCGGACGAGGGCCGCGCACTTGGTGCCCCGATGCTCGGGATTGACCGCGTCCGCCTCCCCATCGACGACGCGGCGGCCGATGCCGTCCTTCGGGTAGCCGGCCTTCAGCACGCCGAACAGGCGGGCTAGGTTGGTCTCGTTCTCGCAGAACAGCCACTCGGGCGCGCCCTCGGCGTGCAGCCGCATCGGCGGCATCGACGGGTGGCGCGCCGACACCGTCCCGTCGGCGGAAAGGCGCAGTTCCGGGCGCGGCCCGTCCGCCCAGGACCACGTGTTGCGCGCGAAGAGCTGCGGCAGCAGCGCCAGCGTCGCGGCCTCGGGGCCGCGGTTGATCGCGGTGATCCGCATCAGCACGTCGTCGGGGCCGGCCTTGGCGTACTCGATGCCCACGTCGCAGTACCGGCCCGCGTCGAACAGGCCGGTGTCGATCAGCTCGAACTCGCGCTCGTCGAGGCCGCGGCGGGCGTTCTCCGCCGTCAGCGCGGCGTAGGGGAAGGCCGCGTGCGGGTACTTGTACAGCATCCGCATGTAGGCGTGGGTGGGGAGGCCGTCGAGGTAGTAGTACAGCTCCTTCACATCCTCGCCGTGGTTGCCCTCGGCGTTGGTCAGGCCGAACAGGCGCTCCTTGAGGATCGGGTCGCGGCCGTTCCAGAGCGCCAGCGACAGGCACCAGTTCAGGTCCTTGTCCGAAAACCCGCCGATGCCGTCCTCGCCCCAGCGGTAGGCCCGGGAGCGGGCGTGGTCATGCGGCAGGTAGTCCCAGGCCTCGCCGTCGGGGCTGTAATCCTCCCGCACCGTGCCCCATTGCCGGTCGCTGAGGTAGGGCCCCCAGAGCCGCCACGCGGGGTCGGTCCGCGCCTCGGCGAGACGGCGCCCCTCCACGGTGTCGAAGATGCGCGGCGGGCGATGGGTGTAGGGCACGTCCGGGAAGGCCTCCGTTCAGGCACGCGATCCGGCCACGCCGTCTCCGACCCGAGACGACGTGTCAGCTTGGCCGGCGGCGCGCACCTGCAAGGGACGAGCCGGGATCGGTCGTCGCCCCCGCGCCACCCTGTGCTCCAGCCCCTTCCGACGGTTCGGTCCCTGTGAGTCCGCGGGTGTAACCGCGTCATGCGGCGCGCGAAGACGTCACGCGATGATTGCCTGATCCGGGGCAAACCTTGCCCGGCATCCTTCAGGGACCGTTCGACGCATGATCCTGAATCGCCGAACCGTCCTGCATGCGCTCGCGATGCCGCTGCTCGTCGCGGCGCCGGCCGCCGAGGCGGCCACCACCGACCTCGTCCTGGCCTGCGACACCGCCCTGGCGCCGGTGCTGAGCGCCGCAGCGGAGCGGTACTTCGAGACCGCGCGCCTCCGGGTCCGGGTGTTTCCGACCGGGCCGGGCCTGCTGATCCCGCAGATCGCGCGGGCCGTGCAGAACGACCTGCTGTTCACGCAGACGCACATCATGAACGCCGCCGCGACGGCGAAGCTGCTCGCGGGCGCGCCGCGGGGGACGTGGCGCAACCCCCTGGTCCTGGCCGCAGCCCGCGGCGCAGGGGCGCCTGCGCTGCGGGGCCGGATCGCGGTGTCGGACCCGACGCCGGGCTCCGACATGGACGGCCCGGCGATCATCACGGCGATGAACCTCGGTGAGCGCGCGATCCTCGGGGTGATCGACACCGAGGAGGTCGCCTTCCTGATCGCCCGCGGCGAGGCCGAGGCCGGGCTGCTGCACGTGAGCGACGTGAGGCGCCGCCCGGACCTGGAGGTCATCAGGACCGTGCCGGCCGCGGTCGCGCCGCCCCCGACCTACGCGGTCGCGCCGACGGTGCTGGCGCGGCGGCCGAACCCGGCCGGCTTCATCGACTTCCTGATCTCCCCCGAGGGACGGGCCGCGCTCGCGGCGCAGGGGCTGGAGACCGACGCATGAGCACGACGCGCGGCGGCGTAACGGAGCACCCGACCGGCGTCCAGACCCACGCGCTTCCCGTGCGCATCGCGCACTGGGGCATGGCGGCGGCCATCCTGGTCATGATCGGCAGCGGCTGGCGGATCTACAACGCCGAGCCGATCTTCCCCTTCACCTTTCCGGACTGGGCGACGCTGAGCGGCGATGTCGACCAATCGCTCGCCATCCACGGCGATCCGGGCGTCGCGACCGCGATCGCGTGGCACTTCTCCGGGATGTGGCTGCTGGTCGCGAGCGTCCTGCTGTTTGTCGGCTACGGCGTGGTCTCCGGCCACTTCCGCAGGGACTTCCTGCCCGTGGGTCCGGTCTCGTTCCTGCGCGACTTCATCGCTGCGGCACGCTTCCGTCTGGAGCACCGGCTCGGCGCGTACAACGCGGTGCAGAAGGCGTTCTACTGGGGCGTGCTGGTAATGCTGGTCGTGGTCATCGTCTCCGGCATCGCGCTCTGGAAGCCGGTGCAGACCTACCCGCTGGAGGCCGCTTTGGGCGGCTTCCAGGGCGCGCGCGTCGTCCACTTCCTGGCGATGGCGGCGATCACGCTGTTCCTCGTCGTCCACCTCGCCCTCGTCGCCCTGGTGCCGAGCACGCTGATCGCGATGATCACCGGCCGCTACGGGCACGCCGCGCCCGCCGCTGAGCCGATCCCACCGGCCGGAGCGCCCCGATGACGCTTGCCCGCCGCAACCTGCTCCGGGGCGGCCTGTCGCTGGGCGCCCTGACTACCCTGACCGGCTGCGACGTCAGCGACGGCGACGCGGTGCAGGGCGCGCTCGCCCGGGTCTCGCGCTGGAACGACCGGGTTCAGGCCGCCCTGTTCCGCAGCGGGCGGCTCGCCCCGACCTTCCCCGAGGCGATGGCGGTGAAGGATTTTCGCTACAACGCGTGGTACGGAGCCGAACAGGCGCCGCGCCTCGACCCGGCCGACTATCGCCTACTTCTGTCGGGCAAGATCGCCGACAAGCGGCCCTGGACGGTCGCGGCGCTGCACGCCCTGCCGCAGGAAACGCAGATCACCCGCCACGTCTGCGTCGAGGGCTGGAGCATGATCGGCAAGTGGACCGGCACGCCGCTCTCCGCGTTCCTGCAGCGGGTCGGCGCCGACACCACGGCCGGTTACGTCGGCTTCGCGTGCGCCGACGGCTACTACGAGGGGCTCGACATGGCCACCGCCCTGCACCCGCAGACCCTGATGGCGTTCAGGCTTCACGATGAACTTCTCCCGCACAAGCACGGCTTCCCGTTCAAGCTGCGGGTCCCGACCAAGCTCGGCTTCAAGAACCCGAAATTCGTGACCACGATCTACGTCACCGACAAGGAGCCTCGCGGCTACTGGCCCGACCGCGGCTACAACTGGTTCAGCGGGTTGTGAGCGTGGACGGTCGACCGCCAGCCACCTGCGCCATCGGCATCATGGCCAAGGCGCCGCAGCCCGGCCGCTCGAAGACGCGGCTCTGCCCGCCGCTGACGCCGGAGCAGGCGGCCGCCCTGAGCGCGGCCTTCCTGCGCGACACCGCGCGCAACATCGCCGAGGCCGCGCGCCGCGCGCCGATTACCGCCTACGCCGCCTACGCGCCGCGGGGGACGGAGGACGTGCTCGCGGCGCTGCTCGCCGACGAGACCGCGCTGATCCTCGCCGATGGCAACGGGCCTGTGCCCGACGCCGTCCGGGGCTTCGGCCGCTGCCTGCTCCAGGCGGTCGAGGGCATGCTCGGGCGCGGCCACGAAGCCGCGATCGTCCTGAGTTCCGACACCCCGACCCTGCCGACCCGTATCCTGGTCCAGGCCGCCAGCCTGCTCCTCGCGCCCGGCGATCGCGCCGTACTCGGGGCCTGCGGGGACGGCGGCTACTACCTGCTCGGCCTCAAGCGGGCGCATGCGGACATGTTCTCCGACATCGCCTGGAGCACCGAGACCGTGGCCGCGGCGACGCGGGAGCGGGCGTGCGGCCTCGGGCTGGACCTGGTCGAGCTCGAGCCCTGGTCCGACGTGGACGACGCCGACGCGCTCAGGGCCCTGCTCGCCGAGGCCGGCGGCTACGCGGCGCCCGAGACGCGGGCGGTGCTCGCCCAATTCGGCCTGAGCGCCGGCCGCATCGCCTGGGACGTTATCCCCGCATGAGGGCCGCGTTCCGAAGTCCGACGGCGCGTCTGGCCAGCCTCGGCGGTGCGCTGGCGCTGCTGATGATCGGCGCGCTCGCGCTGCACGTTCCCGGCGCCGACACCGTCGGGACGCCGACCCGCGCCAACCTGTTCGTCGCGGTGCTCGCCCTGGGCGTGGCCCTCTACCTCGCAGCAATCCGCCTCGTGCTGCGGGCCGACCTCCCCCGCTCCGCGCTCTGGCTCGTGCTCGGCCTCGCGGTGCTGATGCGAATGGCGCTGCTGCCGTCGCTGCCGTTCCTGTCGAGCGACATCTACCGCTACGTCTGGGACGGACAGGTCCAGGCCGCTGGTATCAACCCCTACCGCTACCTGCCCGTCGATCCCGCGCTGGAGCACTTACGCGATCCGGCCGTGTTCCCGCTGATCAACCGGGCGACCTACGCGCGGACGATCTATCCGCCGGCCGCCGAGGCCGTGTTCGGCCTGGTCGGCCGGGCAAGCGCGAGCGTCACCGGCATGAAGGTTGCGATGCTGGGCTTCGAGGTCGTCGCGGTGATGTGCCTGCTGCGCCTGCTGTCGCTCTCGGGGCTGCCGCGCGAACGCATCGCGATCTACGCCTGGAATCCGCTGGTGCTCTGGTCCTTCGCCTGCGACGGCCACGTGGACGCTGTGGCGATCGGGCTCCTCGGCCTCGCCCTGCTGGTCCGTGCCCGCCGCAGGGACGGATGGGCCGGCGCGATCCTGGCCGGCGCGGTCCTCGTCAAGTTCCTGCCGATCGTCGTCGCCCCGGCCTTCCTGCGGCGCGGCCGCTTCCGGGCGCCGGCGCTGGCGGGCGCCGCGGTCGTGGCGGCGCTCTACCTGCCCTACCTCTCGGCGGGACGCGACCTGTTCGGGTTCCTCGGCGCCTACGGCAGCGAGGAGGGCTACGACACCGGTGCCGGCTTCTGGCTGGTGGCCGGCCTGTCCCACCTCGTGCCTCTGCCGGCCTTCGCGGGCCGCGCCTACGCGCTCGCCGTCGCGGTCGGATTCGGTGCCCTGGCCCTGTGGATCGTCCGGCGCAGGACCGCCGACGCCAGCCCGGCCGCGGTCGCCCTCTGCCGCGACACCGCGATCCTGGCGGCCTGCGCCACCGCGGCGGCCAACCCGCACTACGCGTGGTACTACGCGTGGCTCGCGGTCCCTGCGACCGTCGCGCCGATCCCCGCCGTGATCTGGCTCTCCGCGGCCCCGGTGCTGTTCCTGATCGACCCGTTCAACGAGCGCTTCCTGTGGCCGGCCCTGGTCTTCGTTCCGGCCGCCGCGCTCGCGCTGCGCTCCGTCGTGCGCCATCGGCCGGCCGTCCCGATCCCCGCCAAAGCCCTGGAAGGAACCGCCTGATGCAGGCCTCGGTCGCCCTGAAGGACCCCCGCCGCTACTTCGAGGAGATCGGCGCCCGGCGCGGCGCCACGGCGGAGGCGCCGCCGGTCTGCCTCTACCTGGAGGTGACGAACCGCTGCAACCTCCTGTGCGAGACCTGCCCGCGCACCTTCGAGACCCTGGAGCCTCCGGCCGACATGAGCTGGGAGCTGTTCACGGGAATCGTCGACCAAGTGCCCAACGTCGCCCGCGTGGTGCTGCACGGGGTCGGCGAGCCGATGCTGGTCGAGGCGCTGCCGCGGATGATCCGCTACCTGAAGGACCGCGGCACCTACGTGCTGTTCAACACCAACGGCACCCTGATGCAGCCCAGGCGCTTCGGGGAGCTGATCGACAGCGGCCTCGACGAGCTGCGCGTCTCGCTCGATGCGGCCGACCGCGCCTCCTACGCGCGGGTGCGCGGCAAGGACTTCTTCGACCGCATCGTGCGCGACGTCGGCAAGTTCATCGCCTTCCAGAAGCAGGCCGGCGCCACGACGCCCCGCGTCTCCCTGTGGCTGACCGGCCTGAAGGAGACCGTCGACCAGTTGCCGGCCTTCGTGCGGCTTGCCGCCTCCATGGGCGTGGGCGAGGTCCACCTGCAGCGGCTCGTCTTCGACGAGGGCGGCTACGGCATGGCGCGGGCCGACCTGTCGCTGTTCGAGAGCACGCAGGCCGACGAGCACGCGGCGATCGCGGCGGCGCAGGCGCTGGGCTCCGAGCTCGGCGTCAGCCTCGACGCGTCGGGCGCCACCGAGCCGGGCATGAGCCTCAAGCGCCAGTCCGAAGACCAGCCCTGGGCGACCTGCCGCCGGCCCTGGTCGCTGATGTACTTCACCGCCCACGGGCGGGCGCTGCCCTGCTGCATCGCGCCGTTCTCCGTGCGGGGCTACGGCAACTACACGCTGGGCGACGCCACCCAGTCGACGCTCCGCGAGATCTGGGACAGCCCGGCCTACCGCGACTTCCGCACCGCGCTCCTCTCCGACGCGCCCCCCGCCCCATGCCAGAATTGCGGGATGCGATGGAGCCTGTGAGCCGGGAGCCCGTCAGCGTGGTCATCCCGACCCTGAACGAGGCCGACACGATCGGCGCGGTGATCCGCGAGATCCCGCGCGCCTACGCCGCCGACATCATCGTCGCCGACAGCGGCAGCACCGACGGGACGCAAGGCGCGGCGCGGGCGGCCGGCGCACGGGTCATCGAAGCCGGCCGCGGTTACGGGCGCGCCTGCGCCCTCGGGGCGGCTGCGGCTTTCCCCGTAAACCGCGTCGTGGCGTTCCTCGACGGCGACGGCGCCGACCGCGGCGACCTGATCGGGCAGATCGCCGGCCCGGTGCTCGCCGGCACGCACGACTTCGTCATCGCCTCGCGGACGCGAGGGAAGCGCGAGCCGGGCTCGATGCTCTGGCACCAGATCCTCGCAGGCCGCCTCGCGGGCTGGGGCATCGGGGCGCTGACCCGCGTGCGCTACAGCGACATGTGCGCCTTCCGCGCCATCGACCGGGCCGCCCTGGAACGATTGTCGCTCCGGGAAATGACCTACGGCTGGAACATCGAGATGCAGATGCAGGCCGCCCGCGCGTCCTTGCGCATCCTGGAGGTGCCGATGCCCTACCGCCGCCGCGCCGGCGGCGCGTCGAAGGTCGCGGGCTCGCTCAAGGGGACGCTGCGGGCCGCGTCGCGGATCGGGGCGACGTTCGTGCGCGTGGCGGCCGGGCCGGCACCCGGCCCGTGAGCGAACCCTTCGCCCTCGGCGCCTACCTCGCGCGCTGGAATCATGCCGGCCGGCACGAACTTGCGGCCTCGGATTCCGAGACCCTGCCGCTCGCGGGTCTCCTCGCGCTGGCCGAGCCGGACGACCTCGCCCGGTGGAACGACCTCGCGCTGGGCTACGCCGACCCGAGCGGCGCGCCGGGCCTGCGCGCGCTGATCGCCGCGCGCCACGCGGATGCGACCCCCGGCGACGTGCTGTGCTGCGCGGGCGCGCAGGAGGCCGTGGCCTGCGTCGTGCGCGCCGTCCTCACGCCGGCCGACCACGCGGTCGTCGTACTGCCGATCTACCAGCCCTCCGAGCAGGCGGTGACGGGCTCGTGCGCGGCGAGCGGCGTGCCGCTGGAGGACGACGGCGCCTGGTCCCTCGACATCGACCGCGTCGCCGCCGCGATCCGGCCGAACACGCGGCTCGTGCTGACGAACTTCCCCAACAGCCCGACGGGCGCCGCGATCGACGCAGCCCGGCTCGGCGCGCTGGTCGATCTGTGCCGCCGCCACGGCCTGTGGCTCGTCAACGACGAGGTCTACCGGCAGACCGATTGCGGCCTGTCCGGGGACGTGCCGACGGTGGCCGATCTCTACGAGCGCGGCGTCTCGATCAACGGCCTGTCCAAGGGGTTCGGCCTGCCGGGCCTGCGCGTCGGCTGGGCGGTGTGCCGCGATTCCGGCCTGCTCGCGAGGGCGCTCGGCGCCAAGAGCGTGCTGTCGAGCTGCCTCTCGGCCCCGAGCGAGGTGCTGGCCCGGGTGGCGCTCCGGGCCGAGGCGCAGATCCTCGCCCGGACGCGGGCGATCGGACAGCGCAACCACGCCGTCCTGCGGGCGCTCATCGCGCGGCGCCCGGATCTCTTCGAGCCTGAGCCGACGCGCAACCTCGCTTTCGCCTTCCCGCGCCTGCGCGGCCCGGAGGGCGCCGATCGCTTCGCCCTGCGGCTTGCCCGCGATGCCGACCTGCTGGTCCTCCCCGCCGCTCTGTGGCGCTCTCCGCTCGCGCCGATACCGACGGACCGGCTGCGGATCGGCCTCGGCCACGCCGCCTGCGAGGCCGCCCTCGCCACCCTGGAGCACCACCTCGACCCGATACCGGCCGGCACCGCTCGGTCCCCGCGGGACCTGCACGCGGTCGATGCGGCGCAGCCGGCGCGATCCGCGGCAGCCCCCATCGCGGGAGCCCGGATGCGATCGGAGTCGATCGGCGTCGACACGGCGTCGACGTAGACGCGGCGGCGCGCTGCGCCCGCCAAGTTCCATCGCACGAAGGCGGTCGCGGCAGGCCCCGGTCAGATCAGGGCAAGGTCGGCAGGCTCCGCGTCGGCGAAGATGCGGCGTAGGCTCGGCTGATCGAGGCCGTAGAGGCGCCGGAGCAGGCCGGCGAGCAGCGCCCGGTAATCGGTGAGCACGGGATGGTCGCGGTTCTGGCACAGGTTCGCCTCGTCGGCGGCGACCTGCCGCCCGGCGATGCGGCCGCCGCGCACGCCGCCGCCGAGCACCCAGTAGACGCTGCCGTGGCCGTGATCGGTGCCGCGGCTGCCGTTCTCGCGGAAGGTGCGGCCGAACTCCGAGAGCACCACCACCACGGTGTCGCTCCAGGCCGGCCCGATCTCCTGGACGAAGCCGGCCAGGCCGCGACCGAGCTCCCCGACGCGGTCGGCAAGGTAGCCGGTGCCGGCCCCCTGGTTGACGTGCGTGTCCCAGCCGCCGACATCGACGAAGCCGAGGTTGAACTGCTCGCGCATCAGGCGGCCGATGCGGCGGGCCGAGAGCTCGAAGCCCTTCGGCGACACGGCGCCGCGGTCGGCCTCGGCCGGGTGGTCCGAGATCGCGTGGTAGACCTCATCGCGCACCCGGAACCCCTCGCTCACCGCCTGCGCGAGCGGCGTGTCGCGGTACATCGCCGTGATCAGCTTGGCCTGCCGCTCGTCGATGCCGGGCTTGCCGACGCCGTTGATCGCGATGTTGGGCACGGTCTCGGTTCCGCGGAAGATCAGCGGCACCTGCTCCGTGAAGGTGATCGGGCGCACCCGCGTCAGCTCGGCGGCGAGCCGCGCCATGAAGCCCGAATTGTAGTCGCGCGACCGGCCCACGGTCTGGCCGAGCTCGATCGTGTCCTGCGTCTCGAAGTGGCTGCGGGTGAGGTCGTCGGTGCCCGCGAACGGGACGAAGGCGGCCTGCCCCCGGGCGTAGAGCGGCAGGATGGTCTCGCGCAGCGCCGGGTGCAGGCTCCAGTCGGCATCGAGCGCCAGCGCCGCAGCGGGGTTGCCCGGATCGGGCCGCGCGACGGCGAGGTTCGGCCGGGCGCGGTAGTAGAAATCGCTGCCCGTCGGGATGATGACGTTGGCCGCGTCGTAGGCGCCGCGCAGGAACACGACGAGGAGGCGCGCATCGGCCTTCGGCGCCGCCCAGACCCGGCCGGCGACGGTGGAGAGGCCCAGGGCGAGGGAGGCTCGGAGGAGGTCGCGACGGTCCACGGCAAGCCTCGCGTCACCGCATGAATTCGGGGGCGGACAGGAACAGCGTGTTCCAGTCCTGCGGGGAGACGGCGCGGGCGAGCGCCGCGCGGGTCGCCTCGCTCAGGGTCGCCGACAGCGTCGAGAAGTAGAGGGCGTTCTGCAGGAGGGGGAAGGCCGGCTCCTCGACCGCGTCAGGTGCCGGCTTGAACAGGCCGGCCGGCCCGGAGCCGATCTGGCGCGCGACCTCGAAGCGCGTCGTCATCTGTCCCGGCCCGTTCCAGGCGCCCTGCGCGAGCGGGTATCCGTCGGGCGTCGAGCGGTTGAACAGGCCCTCGCCGAGCCGGTTGAGCCAGCCCTGCACCGGCGCGGTGCTGCGCACGACCCGGCCATCGTAGGCGAGGCGCACTGCCGACAGCACGTAGCGCACCGGGTCCTTGAACCCGCCGCCGAGGGCGGCCTCGAATTCCGGCGCGCGGAACAGGGCGTCGAGGACCGCAACGATGTCGCCGTCGCTGCGGGCGAAGGCGGCGGCGAGGCGGTCGGTCAGGGCGTCCGGCGGTGCCGTCCCCATGAAGTACGTCGCCAGCGCGCCCGACACGCTGCGGGCGGTGGCCGGATGGCGGACGATCAGGTCGAGCGCCTCCTCGATCTCCGGCCAGCCGCGCCCGCGGATCGCGTGCCCGAGGAAGGTCTTGTCTCCGTAATCGTGCCGGTTCGGGTTGAACGTGAACAGGCCGGCCCGGACGAGATCGGCCTGCCGCTCGGGTCTCACCTTCGGGTCGTCCGGGCGGGCGTCGATGCCGATCCCGGTGAGGATGCGGGCGAGGCTCTCGACGTCGTCCTGCGCGTAGCCGGAGCCGACGCCCATCGTGTGCAGTTCCATCAGCTCGCGGGCATAGTTCTCGTTGAGGTGACCGGCGGCGTTCTCGGCGTTGTCGAGGTAGCGCAGCATCGCCGGATGCCGGAGCGTCGCCGCCAGCAGGTCGCGGAAGCGCCCGAGCGCGTGCGGCCGGATCGCGTCGTCGACGTAGTCGCCCACCATCGCGCGCAGGTTCGCCTTGCCCTGGTGGACGTTGAAGCGGTTGAACCAGAACCACGTCAGCCGCTCGCGCACCTGATCGGGAGCTGAGAGTGCACGCAGGATCGTCGCGGCGGCCGCGTCCCGTGCCGCCGCGGAGAGGGTGGCCTGATAGGCCTGCTGGGCGGCCTTCTTCGTGTCCGGATCGGACTCCGCGTTGGCCGCCTTCGCCTGCGCCTCGAAGGCCGCGACGCGCTCGAGCAGCGAGGTGTGCGGACGCAGCGCGTCGACCTGCGCCTGGGCCGCGTCCGGCAGCGCCGGGGTCGGCTGCGGATGCAGTTGCTCGTGCAGCCAGCGCCCGCGGCCCATGCCGCGGAGCTCGGCGAAGCTCGACGGGGTGACGCCCCAGGTCAGCGCGTCGAGGAACCGGGCGTCATCGGCCGGCGAGCCGGCGGCGGCATTCGCGATCGTGGCGCCGAAGGCCAGGACGGCGGCGAGACGGCGCAGGACGGAAAGCGCTGGCGGCACCCTCGGATCTCCCCCTCGCTCGGGCCGGCTGCGCCATACGGCACTCGGATTGTGGCACCGGTGCGGTTCCCCGGACGCTGTGCGGTCCGCGACGCCCCGGGCGCGTCTCGGTGTCCCGTGCGGTGCCGCTCAGGTCCCGCGATCCGGGAGGTCCGCCGGCAGACCGATCACCACGCGCAGGCCCGGCGCATTGTCCTCCAGGGTGAGGCTGCCCTGGTGAAGGCGGACCACCGCGCTGACGAGGCTCAGCCCGAGGCCGAAGCCCGGCCGCGAGCGGGCCTCTTCCAGCCGCACGAAGCGGTCGAGCACGCGCCCGCGCTCGGCCTCCGGGATGCCCGGGCCGTGGTCGGCCACGGTGAGCACGATGTTCGAGCCTGCGCGCGCTGCCGCCACCGCGATCCCGCCGCCCGGCGGCTCGGCGGGCGCGTACTTGATGGCGTTGTCGATCAGGTTGGCCAGCGCCTGCCCGATCAGCTCGCGGTTGCCGTCGAGAACGAGGCCGTCCGGCGCGGAGACGGCGAGGTGCAGGCCGCGCGCCTCCGCCAGCGCCTCGTAGAGCTCGCCGACGCCGCGGACCGCCGGCCCAAGATCGAAGGGCGCCCGGCTCTCGCGGGCGCCGGCTTCCAGCCGCGCGATCATCAGGAGGGCGTTGAACACCCGGATCAGGCCGTCGCTGTCGTCGATCACGCCCTCCAGGGCGCCGCGCAGGGCGTCCGGCGCGCCGTCCGCGCGCAGGGCCGCGTCGGCGCGGTTGCGCAGGCGAGTCAGCGGCGTCTTCAGGTCGTGGGCGATGTTGTCGGAGACCTCGCGCAGGCCGCGCATCAGCTCGCCGATCCGCTCCAGCATCAGGTTGAGGCTCTCCGCCAAGCGGTCGAGTTCGTCGCCGTTGCCGGCGACGGGGAGCCGGCCGTCGAGGTCGCCCGCCATGATCGTGCGGGCGGTGCCGGTCATCGCGTCGACCCGCTTGAGGACGCGGCCGGCCACGACCCAGCCGCCGACGACGCCGAGCAGCACGACGAGGGCGAGCGAGGCGCCGAAGGTCCGGCCGATCACCCCGCGCAGGCGGTCGCGCTCCTCGACATCGCGTCCGACCAGCAGCCGGAACCCGCCCGGCAGGGTGAAGATCCGCGCGATCGCGCGGCGGTCCCCGCCGTCGTCGGTCTCGCGGCTGCGGCCGTAGACGGTCTCGGCCAAGCCCGGCAGGGCCAGCAAAGCCGCCGGCACGTCGCCGACGTTGCCGACCACGTGCTCGCCGCCCGCCGTCGTCACGAGGTAGAGCGAGGCGCCGGGCTCGCGGGCGCGCCGCTCCACCGCCGCGATCAGCCGGCGCAGGCCGCCGGCATTGTACTGCTCGGCCAACCCGTTGATCTCGGCATCGATCGTCGAGACGATCTGATCGTCGAGCACCCGGCGGGCACTCCAGGCGATGGTGCCGAGCGCGACCACGGCGCAGGCGGAAAAGACCGCGAGGTAGGCGATCGACAGCTTGAACGCCGTGGTCCGGAACAGCTTCTGCAGCTTGGAGAGCGGGCTCTCGGACGCCGACGGGGGTGGGGTCACGGTAACCGGATATGCGCGCATCACGCCGAGCGGGGCTCGTCGGCGCGAACCATGTAGCCCGCGCCGCGGATCGTGTGGATCATCGGACGCTCGAAGCCCCGGTCGAGCTTGGCCCGCAGGCGCGAGACGTGCACGTCGATGACGTTGGTCTGCGGATCGAAGTGGTAGTCCCAGACGTGCTCCAGCAGCATCGTGCGGGTGACGACCTGCCCCGCGTGCCGCATCAGGTACTCCAGCAGCCGGAACTCGCGCGGCTGGAGGGCGACCTCCCGGCCGGCCCGATGCACCCGGTGCGACAGCCGGTCGAGTTCGAGGTCGCCGACGCGGTAGGCGGTCGCCTCGGCGGCCTCGGGCGCCGTGCGGCGCCGGGCCAGCACCTCGGCGCGGGCGAGCAGCTCGGAGAAGGCGTAGGGCTTGGGCAGGTAATCGTCGCCGCCGGCGCGAAGGCCCTTCACCCGGTCGTCGACCTGACCGAGCGCGGAGAGGATCAGCACCGGCGTCGCCACCGCCTGCGCGCGCAAGCTACGGATCAGGGAGAGTCCGTCGAGCTTCGGCAGCATCCGGTCGACGATCAGCACGTCGTAGGCGCCCTCTCGGGCGAGCGCGTAGCCGTCGAGGCCGTCCGTCGCGTGGTCGGCGCGGTGTCCGGCCTCCCGGAACGCCTTGACGAGGTAGGCGACCGCCTCGGGATCGTCCTCGATGATCAGGAGCCGCATGGATGGGGTGCATAGCGCGGAGCGGCGCGGCGGGAAACGGGTCTCGCCGACCACGGGCACGGGCGCCTCATCCGCCGGCGGTTGCAGGCGGCGCCCGATTCACCCGCCGATGACCCGCACCCGGTGCCACGCGGCGCTGAGACAGCCCTCGTCGCTCCAGGTGTTGTCGGGTGCGGCGGCCTGGGTCTGGCCGGCTGCGTCCCAGGCCCGCACCGCGAGTTCGTGCTCGCCGCGTGTGAGGTCGCGCTCGATCCGGGCCTGGGCCCAGGTGCGGCCGCCGTCGGCGGAGACGTCGACGCGGGCGACCGCGCGGTCGCCCGCGATGGCGTAGCCGCGGACCGGCTGCCGGCCCGCCTTCAGTGCGGCGGCGCGCGCGGGCTCGCAGATCGCGCCGTTGAGCGGCATCGCCTCAGCCCCCGATGATCCGCTCGCCGAGCTTCCGATCCACGGTCTGAACCGTACGGTCGATCTCGGCGTCGGGCTCACCGAGCTGATGCGAGATCAGCTTGACCAACAGGTCGACCCGCTCGATGAAAGGCGCCCCGTTCGCCACCGCCCGGGCCGCCGACGAGGGTTTGAGGAGGCTCTCCGCAGCCTTGGCGTACTTCTCGAACGGCACCTGATCCTGTGGATCGGCGCCCAAACGCCGGGCGATGGTGTCGATGTGCTCGTAGATCGCGCGTGAACGTGCCAGATCGCCGTGGACCGCGTCGCGGATCGACTGCGGCTCGTGCAGCGTGATGCAGCGGTAATTCCCGGTCAGCAGCATCGACCATTTCGCCAGCGGGACGAAGAGCGACTCGAACACCTTCAGCTTCACCGGGACGTCCTGGCCGTCGAGCCGCACCGCGTCGATGTCCGCCTCCAGTTCCCGGAGCAGCCGGTTGTGCGTCTCGTCCGCGAACGGCGCCGCCTTGAAGTTCGTCGGCAACCCGACGTGGAGGATGTTCGCCCCTTCGTCCGCCGGGCGGAAGGCCTGCGGATCGGGTGAGCAGAGCGATATCAATCCCGGCTGAAACCGGTCCCAAACGCCAGCATTGGTGTAGGCATCCTCCAAGTCCATCTCCGCGAGCGCCGGGATTCGTTTGAGATACGGCAGGGGCGGCATGTTCATGATCGAGAGACACGGCAGCTTCGCCTCGGCGATCTTGATCATCAGGACGCGGATGGTGTGGTTGGTGTATTGCGGCTCCTGCATGGCGAGACCGACCAGATCGTAGCGGTTCAGGTCGACGTCTTCGGGCGGCCTCGCGTCCAAGGTTCCAGGCAGATCGCGCGACTGGATCGACCGATGGACCGCTTCGTCGCGCAACTTGATGCGGACTTCGGTACCTTCACGATTGATGAGGTCTGCGGTCTTCTTGCGACAGACAAGGGTCACGTCGTGACCAGCCATCAGCAGCTTCGTCGCGAGCAAAGAGCCATATGAGGCTCCCAGGATCAGAATTTTGCGTGGCATGCTTCCCTCTCGGTGATTATGTCGCTGATTTCTTGGAGCGCTGATACAAGTCGGTGTTGAATTTCTCCGATACGTTCGGATAGCAAATAACGAATCGGACAAGATTTTGCACTATGCGGCAATTCTTCTAAAAACGGAGTGTGTTTGTGCCTATCTCTAGGATCCGCAGCGAATGGAGATATTGCTAAGGCTTCGGTTTCATGACTTACAGCCGTCTTCGTGCCGTCGCGGGCGGCAGTGAAGCAGAGAACACTAGGCAAGCCAACAGTTTGGTTCGGTTCATACGCTAACGGAGCCCTTCCCGCGCCCTGAACGCCTTCCGCGCCTCCTGGACATCGTCGTAGTAGGTCTCCGCCCAGGTCCGGACGCCGCAGAGCGCCGCGCTCAGGCTCTCGCCGAGTCCGGTCAGGCGGTAATCGACGTGGGGTGGGATCACCGGGTGGACGGTCCGCATGACCAAGCCGTCGCATTCCATCTGACGCACGGTCTTGGTGAGCATCTCCTGGCTGATGCCGCCCACCACCTTGCCGAGCTGGGTGAAGCGCAGCGCGCCTTGCTGCTGCAACGCTTCCAGGATCAGCATCGTCCACTTGTCGGCCGCCTGTCCGATCACGTCCTGGACCAGGGCCTCGATCGCGGGATCGACCGCGCGCGGCACCGGGTCCGCGTGCCGCCTGTCGATCGCCGCTGCGCGCTTCATGATCACTCTCCGTCAGGTGCCTATAACACTTCATGGTGCCTACTTACCGAATTGCAGGCAATCTCACACGCAGGTGGTCATATCGCGCGCGGAAGGTTGTACCGGACATTGTCCGGCCCGGTGGAACGCCGATCAAAGCCGTTGATCAATTTCGGGAAATTCGGTTGGAGTGGCAGGATCTGAACCTGCGACCCTCACGTCCCGAACGCCGGGGCGTACCGCCTGCGCCCTCGCGATCGCTCAGGAATTCGTGCCGGCCGCCCGCTCGCGATCAGGCCGCCATCGGGATAGGCGAGCGCGGCAGTGATGGCGAGCCGCAGCGGGGTGGTTTCGGTAACCGCCGACCGGTCCGCGATGCGTGGCCTACGCGCCATCGACGGCTCCGAATGCGCGATCCGTGATTGCAAACCTGTTACTTCCCGCGCTTCTCCTGCGCCGCGATCCGGGCCAGCATGACCGAGCAGTGCGCGCAGAACTGCGCGCCGAGCCGGAGAGCGATCGTCGCCGCGCACGCGCTGGGCAGCCCGTCCCTGGCGCTCTGCTACGCCGTCCAGTTCGAGACGGCGCTCCGGCAGTGGGACGCCGCCGGGCAGTGGTATCCGCTTGCCGGTCCGGCGATCTGCCCGGTGGTCGACGGCTCGTCCAAGTGGGCGGGGCTCGAATGGCGCCACATCGGCCAAGACCTGCTGCTTGCGCGACCTGCCGTCCGCGACCTGCCGTCGAAGACGCGCGGGTCGACCAGCGCCGAGATCCTGATCGACCTGTCCCTCTGCCCGATGGGGCTCGACGAAGTCGTGCAGATGCCGCCCGAGGCGCGCTCCGCGCTCATCGTGAACGAGCACACCGGGTTGCCCGACACCGACATGCAGTTCCGGCGCGCCTTGCGCCAAGTGCGGGCCGCGGCCGGCCGGCCGCGCGGGCTGTGGAGCCGGGACGTGCGCGCCCCGGCCATCACCGAAGGGCGCCGCGGCGGGCCGTCAACGACGACGCGGCGAAGGTCGCCGGGCACATCAACAGCCGGATCACGGCTGAGGTCTACGACCGGCAGCGCCTGGAGGCCCGGCGGCGCTTCGCCACCGCGCGCCTCGATCGGTGCGGCGGCGCCGAGCCCGCCTGAACGCTCCGGGAGCGTACCGAGGAAGGACCTCGGAACGCGCGGCGCAAGCTCCTGCGTTGCCTATGGAAAAAGAACGGCCTGTTAACGAAGACTTAACGAAGATTGCCCGCGGCGCGGCGCGGCGTGATAGTGGGGCGTTCGCGTTGCGTAGGGCCCGGCGGGCTCGTGAGAGCGAGAGTTTCAGCCTTGCAATGGTTGCAGTCCGTGTTCGGATCTGACGGCTCTCCGGTCGTGCAGTACGTCAGCATCTTCGCCGTGATCTTCGCGGTGCTGACCGTGATCGTGCTGGCGGTGCGCCGCCTCGGTGGCGGCGGCCTCGCCCAGGCCGGCCGAGGCGGTCAGCGCGGGCGCCAGCCGCGACTCGGCATCGTCGACGTGTACGAGCTCGACCGGCAGCGCCAGCTCATCCTGCTGCGGCGCGACAACGTCGAGCACCTGCTCCTCGTCGGCGGCCCGAACGACGTGGTGATCGAACGCCACATCCAGCGCGGCCAGCGCGACCCGGGCTTGCGGCCCGAGGCGATGGCCGAGCCCCGTCCCGACGCGATCCCGGGGGCATCCGACGCCGCGCTTCCCGGCCTGGAGGAGCAGCGGCCCGAGCCGTTCTTCCCGCCGAGCTTCGAGATGCCGGTGGTGCTGGGGCCGACCGCGCCGGGATCGAGCGCGGCTCCGCCGGTGACGCATCCCCTCGACGCGGCCGCCCTCGACCTCGCCGCCGCGACCGAGCGCGCCGACGCGGTCGTGCCCGCTTCCCGTCCGGACCCCGCCGCGCGGCGGCCGCTGCGACGGACCGCGCCGCCGCTGCTCAGCCCGCATCCGGACGTGGCCTCCGAGCGCGAGCGCCCCGACGCGGCCCCGGCCGACCCGATTCCCGCGCTGCCGCCGGCCGAGCGCCGTGCGATCGACCCCGCGATCCTGGCGGACATGGCTCGCCAGCTCGAGGAGGCGCTCGCCCGTCCCGCCTCGGCGGTGACCCCGCCCCCCGCGGCGCGCCAAGCTCCCGCGACGGAAAGCCCCGCGGAGCACGCCGCGACCGACCCGGTCGCCGACGCCACGGCCTCGACACCGGTCGAACCCGCGCCTCGGGACGGCGAGCCCGACGACGCGCTGTTCGAGGAGCCGCCGCAAGAACCCGAACCGTTCCTGCCCGATCCGCCCGAGCCGGCCGCTCCCGTGGCCGAGGCGCCTCCGCCCGTGCCGGAGCCTCCCCCTCACGTCGCACCGGCCGCGGATCCGGTTGCTCAGGCCGAGCCCCCGCGCGCGGAGCCGCCTTCGCAGCCGGAACCGCCGCCGTCAGCGCCTGCCCAGAAATCGTCCGCAAATCCGTTCTCGGTTGAGGAGATCGAGGCCGAGTTCGCCAGGCTCCTCGGTCGCCCCCTCGACAAGCGGAACTGACGGGTTCGGGTCTCTCGCGGGTTGAACGATCGCGGATGCCGCTTCGGATCGCGTGCGGATCCGTTCCTCCGAACCCGAGAGGACGGGTGGCCGGGTGTCACACCGGCTCGCGCAGCGTCTCCGGCATCAGCAGCACCGCCACGAAGCTGATCGCTGCGGCGATGGCAAGGTAGGCGCCGACCCATGCGATCCCGCCCCAGTCGACGAGGCGCTGGGCGAGGTAGGGGGCGCCCGAGGCGCCGATGATGCCGGCAAGGTTGTAGGTCACCGAGGCGCCGGTGTAGCGCACCCGGGTTGGAAACAGCTCCGGCAGCAGCGCCCCCATCGGCCCGAACAGCCAGCCCATCAGGAACAGGCCGAGGCAGAGGAAGCCCAGCACCAGGGGCGCCTGCCCGCTGCCGAGCATCGGCCCGAGGAGGAACCCGAGGAGGACGGTGAGGGCCGTCCCGAGCAGGATCACCGGTCGGCGCCCGAAGCGATCGGCGGCGGCCCCCGAAAGCGGGATGCCCGCGGCCATGAAGCAGACCGCGACGCACTCGAACAGCAGGAAGGTCGGGCGCGAAAAGCCCAGCGTCGCGGTGCCGTAGCCGAGCGCGAACACCGTCGAGAGGTAGAACGCCGCGTAGCAGGCCACCATCGAGAGCGTGCCGAGCAGCGTGGCGCGGCCATGCTGCGTCAGCATCGTCACGAACGGCACGCGCTCCGGCGCCTCGACGGCGAGGGCGGCCTTGAACAGCGGCGTCTCGGTGAGCCTCAGCCGGACGTAGAGCCCGACCCCCACAAGGGCGGCCGATGCGAGGAACGGCAGGCGCCAGCCCCAGCTCTGGAAGCTCTCGGGCGAGAGGCCGTAGCTCAGCGCCAGGAAGCCGAGATTGGCCAGGATGAACCCGACCGGCGCGCCGAGCTGCGGGAAGATGCCGTACCACGCCCGCCGCCCCGGCGGCGCGTTCTCGACGGCCAGCAGGGCTGCCCCGCCCCACTCGCCGCCGAAGCCGAGGCCCTGGCCGAAGCGCAGCGCGCAGAGCGCCGCGGGCGCCAGCCATCCGGCGGCGCTGTACGTCGGCAGGCAGCCGATCAGCACCGTCGAGACGCCCATGATCATCAGGGAGGCGACGAGCGTGCGCTTGCGCCCGATCCGGTCGCCGAAATGCCCGAACACGGCCGCCCCGATCGGCCGCGCGACGAAGGCGATGGCGAAGGTGGCGAACGCCGCCAGGAGCTGCACGCCCGGCTCGCCCGACGGGAAGAACACCGGCCCGATCACCAGGGCGGCGGCGGTGGCGTAGATGTAGAAGTCGTAGAACTCGATCGCGGTGCCCACGAAGCTCGCCGTCAGGATGCGGCGGGCCGAGAGCGCGGTCGGCGGTGCGGTCTGGAGCATGGGCCTGCAGGATCGTGCGCGTGCGGTGCGCCTCGGTAGTGCAGAGCAGGTCCTTTGCCCAGCGCGATGTTCGTGAGCACGGGGCGAGCCGGCGCGTTCCGCATGCGGCGGTCCATCCTGGGAGGCGGCGTTCCGGCCAGCCGGGCACGTTCGTTGCGCCGTCCATAATCCTGGACGCATGCGCACATTTTTTGTGCAATGCACGCGCCGATCTGCTTCCCAGTCGCGCTGTTCGGGCGGCCGGTGGACGCCGGGGCGCCGCCACGGCCTCGCCCGCCATGCCCAAGATATTGGCACGGAATCTGCTGAGGGACGGGTGCCCGTCAATGCCGACGGCACCGCCTCCGCCAGCAACGCCGCTGATGCGATCCGCTCCGTCTCGCTCCGTCCAGCGACCGGCGGGTTCCGTCGTCGTGCGGATCGGCGGATTTCGGTGTGTTCGTGATGTGAGGATGCGATCGGCGATGCGAAACGGCGAGACGAAGACCCCTCCCGGCGCGGGCACCCGCCGCGGCCTGCTCAAGGGCGCCGCCGGCGCCCTCTCGCTCGCCGCCGCTGCGCGGCTCGCCCTACCGGGCGGCGCCTTCGCGCAAGGGGCCGGCCCGGAGGTGAAGGGGGCCAAGCTCGGCTTCATCGCGCTCACCGATGCCGGTCCGCTCTTCGTCGCCAAGGAGAAAGGCTTCTTCGCGCGTCACGGCATGCCCGACGTCGAGGTGCTGAAGCAGGCCTCCTGGGGCACGACGCGGGACAACCTCGTGCTCGGCTCAGAGGGCAACGGCATCGACGGGGCCCACATCCTCACGCCGATGCCCTACCTGATCAGCGCCGGCCGCGTGACGCAGAACAGCGTCCCCGTGCCGATGAACATCCTGGCGCGCCTGAACATCAACGGCCAGTGCATCTCGGTCGCCAAGGAATACCTCGATCAGAAGGTCGGCCTCGATGCCAAGGTGTTCAAGGCGGCCATCGACAGGAAGAAGGCGTCGGGCAAGTCGGTGAAGGCCGCGATGACCTTCCCCGGCGGCACCCACGACCTCTGGCTCCGCTACTGGTTGGCGGCCGGCGGCATCGACCCCGACAAGGACATCGAGACGATCGTCGTGCCGCCGCCGCAGATGGTGGCGAACATGAAGGTCGGCACGATGGACTGCTTCTGCGTCGGCGAGCCGTGGAACGCGCAGCTCGTGCAGCAGGGCCTCGGCTACACCGCGCTGACCACCGGCGAATTGTGGAAGGACCACCCCGAGAAGGCCTTCGCGATGCGCGCCTCGTGGGTGGAGAAGAACCCGGTCGCCACGAAGGCGCTGCTGATGGCGGTGCTGGAAGCGCAAGCTTGGTGCGACAGACCTGAGAACCGCGACGAGTTCGCGGCCATCGTCGCCAAGCGCCAGTGGATCAACATCCCGCCGGCCGACGTCGCCGGCCGGATGAAGGGCACGATCGACTACGGCGACGGCCGCGTCGTCGAGAACAGCCCCCACGTCATGAAGTTCTGGGCCGACAACGCCTCCTACCCGTACCAGTCGCACGACCTGTGGTTCCTCACCGAGGACATCCGCTGGGGCAAGTACGACGCGCAGACCGACACCAAGGCGCTGATCGCCAAGGTGAACCGCGAGGACCTGTGGCGCGAGGCGGCCAAGGCGCTCGGCGGCGTCGCCATCCCGGCGAGCACATCGCGCGGTAAGGAGACGATGTTCGACGGCAAGGTCTTCGACCCGGCCGACCCGGCCGCCTACCTCGCCAGCCTCGGCATCAAGAAGGTCTCGTGATGGCCGCCTCGTCGAGCGTCGACGCCAAGGTCCCCCTCGAAACGGCGTCGCGCGACGCCGCCGGCGCGAAGAGCCGCCGGCCCTTCGTCACGGCCAAGACCCTGAAGGGACTCGCCGCCAACCTGATCCCGCCCCTCGTCGTGCTGGCGGTCTTCCTGCTGTTCTGGGAGATCGCCTGCTCGCGGCCGACAGCCGGCCTGCCGCCGCCCTCGCGCGTCGTCACCGAGGCCTGGGACATCATCGCCCACCCGTTCTACGACAACGGCGGCACCGACAAGGGGTTGTTCTGGCACATCTCGGCGAGCCTCCAGCGCGTCGCCTTCGGCTTCACCCTGGCCGCCATCGTCGGCATCCTGACCGGCACGCTCATCGGCCAGTCCGACTGGGCGATGCGCGGGCTCGACCCGATCTTCCAGGTGCTGCGCACGATCCCGCCGCTGGCGTGGTTGCCCCTGTCGCTGGCCGCCTTCCGCGACGGCCAGCCCTCGGCGATCTTCGTGATCTTCATCACCTCGATCTGGCCGATCATCATCAACACCGCGGTCGGCATCCGCAACATCCCGCAGGATTACCGCAACGTCGCCGCCGTGATCCGGCTGAACCCGATCGAGTTCTTCATGAAGGTGATGCTGCCGGCCGCCGCCCCGTACATCTTCACGGGTTTGCGCATCGGCGTCGGCTTGTCGTGGCTCGCGATCGTGGCCGCCGAGATGCTGATCGGCGGCGTCGGCATCGGCTTCTTCATCTGGGACGCCTGGAACTCGTCGCACATCAGCGAGATCATCGTGGCGCTGGTCTATGTCGGCGTGATCGGCTTCATCCTCGACCGCTTGGTGGCGGCCGTCGGCAGCCTCGTCACCCGCGGCACCAGCGCAGCCTGAGGAGGACGAGCATGTCGAAGGCCCATCTCGACCTCTCGCAGGTCGGCATCAGCTTCACCCGCGGCGGCACCACGACGGAGGTCTTACGCGACGTGAACCTCAAGGTCGCCAAGGGCGAGTTCGTGTCGATCATCGGGCATTCCGGCTGCGGCAAGTCGACGGTGCTGAACATCGTCGCCGGGCTGCTGAAGAGCTCCACCGGCGTGACGCTGCTGGACGGCAAGGAGGTCTCGAGCCCCGGCCCCGAGCGGGCAGTGGTGTTCCAGAACCACTCGCTGTTGCCGTGGCTCACCGTGCGCGAGAACGTGGCGCTCGCCGTCGACAAGGTGCTGGCGGGCAAGAAGTCCAAGGCCGAGCGCAGCGCCTGGATCGAGCACAACCTCGCCCTCGTGAACATGGTGCATGCCGCCGACAAGCGGCCGAACGAGATCTCGGGCGGCATGAAGCAGCGCGTCGGCATCGCCCGCGCGCTGGCCATGGAGCCGACCGTCATGCTCATGGACGAGCCGTTCGGGGCGCTCGATGCGCTGACCCGCGCCCACCTCCAGGACCAGCTCATGGAGATCCAGGTCCGGCTGAAGAACACCGTGATGATGATCACCCATGACGTGGACGAGGCGGTTCTGCTCTCCGACCGGATCGTGATGATGACCAACGGCCCCTCGGCCACCATCGGCGAGGTGCTGACCGTGCCGATGCCGCGCCCGCGCCGCCGGCTCGAACTTGTCGAGGACAAGGCCTACGTCCACTGCCGCGCCGAGGTCCTGGAGTTCCTCTACGCCCGCCACGCCCGGCCGGCGATCGCGGCCTAAGGCAGGGCCGGGGCAGCGTGTCGAAGACAGCGTTCATCCGCGCCGCCGAGATCTGGCTGCCGACCGCCGACGGTACGGAACTGGTCCTCGGCAGCGGCCTCTACGGCCCGCTGCACGCGTTCGCGGAGCTGAGCCGGGACACCCGGTTCCGCAAGGGCGAGGGCCTGCCCGGCGAGGCCTGGGCGGCGCGCCACCCGATCGTGATGCGCAGCCTCGCGACCTCGACCTTCCGGCGCATCGCGGCGGCGGCCGAGGCCGGGCTGACCTCGGGCATCGCCATGCCGATCTTCTCCGGCGATGCGATCCGGGCCGTCGTGGTCCTGTTCTGCGGCGACGCCGCCGATCAGGTCGGCGCGATCGAGGTTTGGTCGAACGATCCCGAGACGGACGCGCAGATCGGCCTGCACGACGGCTATTACGGCGGCGCCGAGCTGTTCGAGATGACGTCTCGGATGAAGCGGTTCGGCAAGGGCTTCGGACTGCCCGGCACGGTCTGGGCCGCGGAGATGCCGATGGTATTCCGCGAGATCTACCGCTCCGAGCGCTTCCTGCGCCAGGAGGAGGCTCGCCAAGTCGGACTCACCCTCGGCCTCGGCCTGCCCTTCGACGGCGATCCGGGCAAGACCTGGATCATGGTGTTCCTCTCCGCGCTCGGCACGCCGATCGCCGGCCGCTTCGAGGTCTGGGTGCCCGACGGCAGCGGCGGCCTGATCTACGAAACCGGCCTGTCGGAGGCGGCGACCGACGTCTCCGCCGCGGGGCGCCCGACCCGGATCGCGGCCGGCGATGGGCTCCTTGGCGCGGTGCTCGCCTCGGGGCTTCCGGTCGCGAGCGCCGATTGTGCGGCGGACGCCGCGTGGCTGGTCGATCCCGGCGAACCCGCCGAGGCGCATTCGGCGCTTGCCATGCCGTGCCTCGACGCGGCCGGAGCCCTGAAGGCGGTGACCGCTTGGCGGTTCTGACGCCTTCCGACCGGCGTGTCACGGAACCCTCGGTGGAGGCTGCGCCTTGAGTGTTCCGATCAGGGGAGGATGTTTCCGATGAGCGATGGTTTTCCGTCCATGACCGCCCTGCTGGGGCTGCTCGCGCTGGCGGGCTTTCAGAACCGGGACAAGATCGCGGAGATGCTGGGCAACGCCGGCCAAGCCGGTCCTACCCCCACGCGCGGACCGGCCCCCGGACCCGTGGCCGGACAGGGCATGGACCTCGGCCGCATCCTCGGGGGCGTCCCCGCCACGAGCGCGGGCGGCTTCCTGAACAGCGGTCTCGGCGAGATGCTGTCGCGGTTCACGCAGGCCGGCCACGGCGAGGCCGCGTCCTCGTGGGTGGACCGCGGCCCGAACCGGGAACTGCCCGCGCCGGACCTCGAGAAGGCCATCGGACCCGACGTGATCCAAGTGCTGACGCAGCGCACCGGCCTGTCGCGGGACGAATTGCTGGCCCGCCTCGCGCGCGAATTGCCCGCGGCGGTGGACCGCTACACGCCGGACGGCCGTATCCCCGCCTGACCGGCCGCAGCACCGCTGCGGATTGTATCCGGCAAAAGGCCCGGCGCTCCATCAGAGCGCCGGGCCTTTTCGTTCACGGCAGGGCAGGACGAATGCCTCATACGCCGCGCTTCACCGAAGAAATCTCGGTCTGCATCCTCCCTCCCCCCTCTGCGGGGGAGGATGCCCCTCGCGTGAGCGAGGGTCGGGAGAGTGGAGCACCGGTTCCGGCCCCGTCGCTCCCCTCTCCCGACTTAGCTCGCGGGCCGCCCTTTCCCGCAGAGGGGAGAGGGGAAACTCGCGTCGCGGTATCTTCGGCGGATGATCGGCGCCTCGCAGTCGAGGCTTGGTGTCAGCGGCTCTTCTTGTAGAGCTTGCTCGCGATCTCGAAGATCTCCTGCGGGGCGTAGTCCGGGGCGAAGGCGCCGTAATTGCCGTCGAGCTCCGCCATCTTGCCGCCCTCGGGCATGCCGTCGACGATCTCCAGATTGCCCGGCGGGTCGCCGGGCAGCGCGACCTCGTCGTTCGACCAGACGCCCGCCATCTCCGGATAATCGGGCGAACCGAAGGTGTAGAGCCGGCGGTGGCTGCCCTCGTCGAGGTATTTCTGGCACTCGGGCACGCGCGAGAGATCGATGTTGGGCGTCGGCAGCATCTTCTCGATCTCGACGCCGGTGAGCTTCTTCAGGGCCAGGGCGTAGGCGTGGGCGTGAACCGAGCCGCGCACCAGCAGGTAGCCGCAGACCTCGCGGCCGGTGGCGTCCTTCAGGGTCTCGTAGACGCGCAGCTTGTGGATGCGGGCGCCGCATTCGAGGTGGAAGTTGTGCAGCAGGTCGATGATCAGGTTGCCCGTGGTCGTGACCATGTCCATGTTCCAGGACGCGGCGTTGCTGTTCATCGGCATGGCGCCGCCGCCGTTGGAGAGGAAGCTTCCGGCGAGGCGGATGTCCTTCATGTCGGCAAACGGCGCCTTGGAGATATCGACGTCCTCGGTCGGATCGCCCGGGCCGTTGTTCAGCATGGCGACGCCGGTCGAGACCAGCTCGACGTGGCCGAGCTCTTCGGCGAAGATGCTCGACACGAGGCTGTAGAACGGCCGCAGCTTGGTCTTGTTGCGGAAGTTGAAGCTCTGGAACATGTAGTTGCCGAGCGTCGACATCTCGCCGTACTTGCCGCCGAGCAGCTCCTGAAGGGCCGCGGCCGCGTTCGGGTCCGGTCGCTTGGGCTGCGGAAGCTCGGCCTGGAGCTTGTCGATGCGCATGAACATTAGGAAATCCTCTTGGGTGATGAACACCTGAGAGGGCTACCGCCCAGCCGACAGCCAAGTTCCGGATTCGCCGGGGCGTGGGCCGTTTGGCCGCGCGCGGGTTGCCGTTACGGCCCTCCGGTCTACGCGCCGAGCGCGCCGTCGAGATCCTCGATCAGATCCTCCGGGTCCTCGAGCCCGATCGAGAGGCGCACGACCTCCGGGCCGGCGCCGGCTGCGGTCTTCTGCGCATCGGTGAGCTGGCGGTGCGTGGTCGAGGCCGGATGGATCACCAGCGAGCGCGTGTCGCCGATATTGGCCACGTGCGAGAAGAGCTGCAGGTCGGCGACGAGCTTGACGCCGGCCTCGTAGCCGCCCTTGAGGCCGATGGTGAACACCGCGCCGGAGCCCAGCGGCGTGTAGCGCCGGGCGAGCTGGTGGTATCTGTCGGTCTCCAGGCCCGGATAGCTCACCCAGGACACGGCCGGGTGCGTCTCGAGGTGGGTCGCCACGGCGAGCGCGTTGTCGCAGTGGCGCTGCATCCGCAGCGGCAGGGTCTCGATGCCGTTGAGGATCAGGAAGGCGTTGAACGGCGACAGCGCCGGCCCGAGGTCGCGCAGGCCCAGCACCCGGATCGCGATGGCGAAGCCGAAATTGCCGAAGGTCTCGGCCAGCACCATGCCGGAGTATTCCGGCCGCGGCTGGCTCAGCATCGGGTAGCGCGCGTCGCCCGCCCACTGGAACGAGCCGCCGTCGACCACGAGACCGCCGATCGAGTTGCCGTGGCCGCCCAGGAACTTGGTCGCCGAGTGCACGACGATGTCGGCCCCGTGCTCGAAGGGGCGGATCAGGTACGGCGTCGCCATGGTGTTGTCGACGATGAGGGGGATGTTGTGGCGGCGGGCGATCACCGAGAGGGCCGCGATGTCGGTGATCACGCCGCCGGGGTTGGCGATCGACTCGCAGAAGATCGCCTTGGTGCGCGGGGTGATGGCGCGCTCGAACGAGGACGGGTCGTCGGTGTCGGCCCAGACGACGCCCCAGCCGAAGTTCTTGTAGCTGTGGTTGAACTGGTTGATCGAGCCGCCGTAGAGCTTGTTGGCCGCGATGAACTCGTCGCCCGGCTGCATCAGGGCGTGCATCGTCAGGAACTCGGCCGCGTGGCCCGAGGCCACCGCCACCGCGGCGGTGCCGCCTTCGAGGGCGGCGATGCGCTCCTCCAGCACCGCGTTCGTCGGGTTGGTGATGCGCGAGTAGATGTTGCCGAAGGCCTGGAGCCCGAACAGCGAGGCGGCGTGATCGACGTCGTCGAACACGAAGCTCGTGGTCTGATAGATCGGCGTCGCCCGCGCGCCGGTCGTCGCGTCGGGGCTGGCGCCGGCGTGGATCGCGAGGGTGTTGAAGCCGGGCAGCCGGTCGGTCATCGTCGTCTCCTCGGGCACTGGCCGCGATGTAGCCGTGTACGCCCCGGCGGGAGAGCGGCGCAAGGCGCGCCGTCCCGCATCGCGCGATCCGCGCCGACCCTAAAAAAGACCCGATGCTCGTGCTGTCCGGATCGATCCTTCTCCGTTCGCACGGATCGACCCGCGCTATGCTCAAAACCGCCTTCGTTGCTGCGCGCGACCGTCAGCGGCTGTCGGAGATCGCCACGATCCTGATCGGCTTCGGCGTGACCAAGGTCGTGGACCGGCTGGGGCTGCGCTACATCCCGATGATCCCGCGGCGGAAGCCCAGGGTCGACGTCACCCGCCTATCGGAGCCCGAGCGCCTGCGGCGCGCGATCGAGGCGCTGGGGCCGACCTTCATCAAGTTCGGGCAGGTACTGGCGAGCCGCCCGGACCTGCTCTCGCCGGTGTGGACGGAGGAACTGGCCAAGCTCCACAGCCAGGTGTCGCCGGTCTCCTGGGAGACGATCCGGCCCCAGCTCGAAGCCGATCTCGGGGCGCCGCCGCAGGAGGTCTTCGCCGAGTTCGACACCGACGCGATCGCCTCGGCCTCGATCGCCCAGGTCTACCGGGCGCGGCTGCACTCGGGCGAGGACGTCATCGTCAAGGTGCTGCGGCCGGGCCTGCGCAAGGTCATCGACGCGGACCTGCGCCTGATGGCCCACGGCGCCCGCATCGTCGAGACCGAATGGCCGGACATGGCCCGCTACCAGCCGCGCGAGCAGATGCGCCACCTCGCCGCCGGACTGAACGGCGAGCTCGACCTGCTGAACGAGGCCCGCAACTGCGAGCTCTTGGCCGCGCTCTTCGAGGGGCGGGACGACATCGTGTTCCCGAAGATCCACTGGGAGTGGTGCTCCGAGCGGGTGCTGGTGCAGGAGTTCATCCACGGCATCCCCCCCAACGACGAGGCGCGCCTCGCGGTCGCGGGCCTCGACAAGAAGCTGCTCGCCCAGAAGGGCACCGACGCATTCCTGAAGATGGCGCTGATCGAGGGCGTGTTCCACGCCGACCCGCATCCCGGCAACATGCTGGCGATGTCCGGCAACCGGATCGGCTTCATCGACTTCGGCATCATCGGCCGGCTGTCGCAGAAGCGGCGCAACCAGCTCCTCGTGCTGATCGGCGCGATGCTGAAGCAGGACGCCGACGGGCTGATGGCGGTGCTGCTCGACTGGACCGGGACCAGCAACCCCGACCTGACACGGCTCGAAGGCTCGGCCCAGGCCTTCGTCGAGAGCCATTCCTCGATCCCGCTCAACCTCGGCCTCGTGCTCACCGACTTCATGACCATGGCCCGCGAGAACGACCTCGCGATGCCGACCGACCTCGCGATCCTGTTCAAGGGGCTCGTCACCGCCGACGGCGTGATGCGCCACCTCGACCCGAACTTCGACCTGTTCGCGGCCGCCGGGCCGACGGTGCGGGCGAGCATGCGCACGCAGTTCTCCCTCGACGGCCTCAAATCCAAGGCCGAGGCCCTCGGCGTCGGCCTCTACGGGGCGGCGTCCGAATTGCCGACCCTGATCCACCTGATGCTGGTACGGCTCAAGCAGGGCCGCGTCACCGTCGAGATCGAGGTCAAGGGCCTCGACAAGGTGACCCGCGGCATCGAGCGGGCGGCGGCCCGCGTCGCCGTCGCGCTGGTGGTCGCGGCCTTCGCCACGCAGCTCGCGCCGCGGCTGATCGACCTCGGCACGCCGGCCTTCGTGACGATCGGCCTCATGGTCTTCACCCTGGGCGTCGGCTGGCTGGTTCTGCTCGGCCGGAAGAAGTGACGCCGGGTCGAAGCGGGCCTTCGACTGAATTCCGGTGAATCCGGCCGTGCGGTAACTGCAATCGTGGCTTGCGGTCCCGAATCGATATGGTAGGTTTTGTCACCCATCGTATCGCGAGGTTGCGAGCCGGGGCGCGGGGCCAGAAGCGGATCGATCCGCCGACCCTGCCCGAGGTTCTCGACATCCTGTCGCCGCGTCGCGCTCCGGCGGGTCGACGCTCCGTCGCGCGCCCCCGGATCGATTCCGTAGGCGCGCCGCGCGGCGCGCGAAGGGGGGCTGTGATGCACACGCGCGCCTTGTTCGAGGCTCCGGTCTTCGAGAGCACCGCACCCGAGCGGCGGATGGCCGCGCTCGAAGCCGAGAACATGCACCTGCGGACCCTGCTGGTGCAGGCGACCCGGCAGGCGGACGCGGAAGCCGAGCGCAGCGAGCGCCTCGGGCGGATCTTCATCTCGGAGCACAGCGCCAACCGCGTCGAGGCGAGCCGCGTCTTGTCGGAGGCGGCGCGCCTTCGCGCCGAGGCGGACGCCGTCGTCGCCCATTGCCGGCGCGACCTCGCGGACGGGGCCGCCCGCCTCGCCGGTGCCGAGGATCTCAACACGCAACTGCGCGCGAGTGAGGAATTCACCCGCCGAATCCTCTGGACCACGACCGACTTCGTGAAGATCCTCGACCTCGGCGGCCGGCTCATCACGGTGAGCGAGAGCGGGCCGGCGGTGCTCGGCGTCGCCAGTTCCGCGAGCCTCATCGGTCGGCCGTGGCTGGAGTTCTGGTCCTGCCCGGACAGCCGCGCCGGCATCCTGCGCGCCCTCGACGAGGCGCGGGCGGGACGGCCGTGCCGGTTCCAGGCGCGGCTGAAGACTGGCATGAGCGAGGATGCGGCGACGTGGTGGGACATCGCCGTGACGCCCATCGATGGCGCCGATGGTCGCCCCGAGCGCATCCTCGCGGTGTCGCGGGACATCACCGAACTCAAGCGGAACGAGGCGCGTCAGACCCTGCTGATGCAGGAACTCGCGCATCGCGTGAAGAACACCCTCGCCATGGTGCAGGCGGTGGCGACGCAGACGCTGCGCAACGCGGTGTCCCTGGAGGCCGCGGGCGAGGCGCTGGGCGCGCGCCTTCTCGCCCTCGCGCAGGCCCACGACGTGCTGATGCAGGGTTCATGGTCCAGCGCCTCGCTCTCCGGCCTCGTCGCCGGGGCGGTGGCACTCCACGGGGACGGCGTGCCTGGGCGCTTCCGGGTGAGCGGGCCGGCCGTGACCCTCGAGGCCCGTCACGGCCTGACGCTGGCGCTGATGCTGCACGAACTCGGCACCAACGCGGCCAAGTACGGCGCGCTCTCGACCGCCGCCGGGCACGTCGTGATCGCGTGGGACGTCGTCGGCGCGGATGCGGACGCCCGCCTTCGCTTCCGCTGGCAGGAGGTCGGGGGTCCGCCCGTCGCGCCGCCCACCCGGACCGGCTTCGGCACCCGCCTGATCGCGCGAAGCCTCCGCCACAGCTTCGGTGGCGCCGTCGATCTCGGCTTCCCGCCGAGCGGCGCCGTGCTGACCCTGGAAGCCCCGCTCGCGGTGGTCGCCACCGCTTGAGGGGACTTGCCTGCCCGTGCCTCCACCCAGCCGTCCGGCCACGGGTTGGCATTGGCGTCGCCTCGTGAGACGGCAGGGGCGTGTCCACCATCCTCCTCTACGTCGCGGCGGCGCTCGCCGAGATCGCCGGCTGCTTCTCGGCCTGGGCGTGGCTGCGGCTGGGCCGCTCGCCGCTCTGGCTGGTTCCGGGCTCCCTGGCGCTCGCCCTGTTCGCCGTGCTGCTGACCCGTGTCGGGAGCGGGGCCGCCGGCCGGACCTACGCGGCCTACGGCGGCGTCTACGTCGCGCTCTCGCTCGGATGGCTCTGGCTGGTCGAGGGACAGAGACCCGATCGCTGGGACCTGTCGGGCGCGATGATCTGCCTCGCCGGGGCCGCCGTGATCCTCTGGGGACCGCGCCCGTGAGGCGGGCCGCCGCGACGCCGCCGCCTTGACGGGGGGGAGCCCGGAGAATACGCCCCGGGCTCCACGAGACATCGTCCGCAGGCCCGATGACCGATAGTCCGACAGAGCACCCCGTCGTCCTCCTCGTGGAAGACGACGGCCTTCTCCTGATGGAGGCCGCCGACACGCTCTCGGATGCGGGCTTCACGGTGCTGGAGGCGAGCCACGCGGACAAGGCCCTGAAGGTGCTGGAGAACCGCGACGACGTCGAGGTCCTGATGACCGACGTCGACATGCCGCAAGGCTCGATGGACGGGTTCGCGCTGGCCCGGCTCGTCGCCGACCGCTGGCCCGCGATCCCGGTCCTCGTCGTGTCGGGGATGGGCACGCCCGGACCCTACGACATGCCGGACGGGGCGCGCTTCATCCCGAAGCCCTACGAGCCCAACACCCTGGTGCGGACCCTGCGCGCCTTCATCAACCGCGCCGCCTGACTCCCTCCCGCCCGTCGTCCGGGCGGCCGCGGGAGGGCCGGACGGAGGACCGATCCGAGATCATGTCAGACACCCCGCACAAGCCCCGCTTCGCCACGCAGGCCATCCACGCCGGCGCGGCCCCCGATCCGGCCACCGGCGCGCGGGTGCAGCCGATCTACTTCACCAACGGCTTCGTGTTCGACTCGACCGAGCAGGCGGCCGATATCTTCAACATGCGCCGCACCGGGTTCTCGTATTCCCGCGGCTCGAACCCGACGGTGGCCGCCCTGGAACGGCGGGTCGCGGCGCTGGAGGGTGCCAAGGCTGCCGTCGCGGTGGCCTCGGGCCAGTCCGCGGTCATGCTCGTGCTGCTGACGCTGATGCGCAGCGGCGACGCCTACGTCGCATCGCCGCGCCTGTTCGGCGGCTCGCTCGGCCTGATGCGGCGCCTCGACGGCCGCTACGACCTGAAGCCGCACTTCGCCAAGGGCCTGACGCCGGCCGACTTCGAGGCGGCGATCACCCCCGACACCCGCGCCATCATCTGCGAGTCGATCGTCAACCCGTGCGCCACGGTGATGGACCTCGCGGGCATCGCCGAGGTGGCCAAGCGCCACGGCCTGCCGCTGGTCGTCGACAACACGCTGGCGTCGCCTGCCCTGATCCGCCCGATCGAGCACGGCGCCGACATCGTCGTCCATTCGACCTCGAAGTTCCTGGGCGGCTCGGGCCAGACCATCGGCGGGGTGATCTGCGATGCCGGCAACTTCGACTGGACCAGGACCGACCACTACGACCTGATCACCGGGGCGTGGCCCGACTACGACGGCCTCGTCATCACCGAGCGGTTCCCCGAGACCCCGTTCGCGGTGGCCTGCCGCCTGTTCGGCCTGCGCGACCTCGGCCCCGGCCTCTCACCGATGAACGCCTTCCTGACGCTGACCGGCATCGAGACCCTGCCGCTGCGCATGGAGCGGCACTGCGCCAACGCGCGCGTCGTCGCCGCCTACCTGAAGGACCATCCGGCGGTGGCCTGGGTCAGCTATCCGGGCCTGCCGGGTCAGCCCGGCGAGGCGATGGCCAAGCGCTACGTGCCGGGTGGGCCGGGATCGATCTTCACCTTCGCCCTGAAGGGCGGCGAGCCGGCGGCGCTGCAGTTCATCACCGGGCTGGAGTTGTTCTCGCACCTCGTGAACCTCGGCGAGATCAAGTCGCTGGCGATCCATCCCGCCACGACCACGCACCGCCAGCTTCCCGATTCCGAGAAGGCCGCGGCCTGCGTCGGGCGCGAGGCGGTGCGCCTGTCGATCGGCCTGGAGAACGTCGAGGACCTGATCGCCGACCTCGCGCAGGCGCTGGCCAAGGTCGGGTCGCCGGCATGATGCGTGGCCTTCATCCGGCGCCGCCGCGCTGAAGCGCGGCACGATCGGGGCGGATGGCCGGCTATGCCCATCCCTATCTCCGGGGTCAGCGCACAGGACGGCCCCGCAAGCGGATCAATCGGAACGGAACTGCTCGCCTGCGGTGCCTTACCGATCCGCGGCCTTCTGTGCGTCGACCCATAAACCCGGACTGACCCGCCCTTAGGTCGCTGGGCGAGGCCTCGCAGCCTCTCAGGGTTACCCGGAACGCACCAACCCATAAAGCCGGAATGCGCCTCTGGCTCCCTCGCCATAAAGCCGAACAGGGAGGCGCATACGCCCTCTCTGACCGCGCAGGATATCAGGCAATCCACATCGAGCAGCGCACGCACGCCCTAAGGACTGAAAGGAGCAGGATCGAATGGTCTTGCCTCAGCCAGCCTGTGGAGAAGGGAGCCGGCGGCGAACGACACCGCCGGCTCTGGCTTAGGCGGCCGAGTAGGCCAGGCGCGGCCCGCGCTCGCGCGGGTAGCCGGGCGTGACCGGCACGCTCACCGGCGCCTCAACGCGCAGTTTGACCTTATGATGGGTGCTGCACTTCTGGATGGTCACAAACACTCCAGCGAACAGTTCACGGCGTTCGCCGAGCGGAATGCAGGCGCCCCGAAGGAAATGCGCCCCGTGCTGTGATGGCCGGCTCGGGTCACGGTAAGCAACCACCGCCCCCTTCCCGTCCTCATCCTCGTAGATATGCTCCACGCTGAGCCATGCGTCCCCAACAGAAAGCGGGCGATGGCACTGCGTCGTGCGATGCAGGGAAGTCGTCTTCATGGTTAGCTCCATAGAACGGATTGAGGTCTATGGGGCTTAGCGGCCCGTTCATGGGCCACGCTCGGCTGAGGTGAGAAGGCCCCGTCGGCTCGTCAAGGAGGCCGCCGACGGAAATCGGCGACTAAGATCGCTTGCACGCTGCTCAAGAGCGGACCTCCCTATCCCGCCTCTAGGCCTTCAGCCTCTCGATCTCAGCGTTCGCCGCGAGCTCCTTGCGGATCGCCTCCAAACCTACGAGCTACCGAAGCACGTTCCCCGCCTAGGCCAAATGCCGGCAAGAGGCTGTAGGCGAGGCCGAACACCTACATCGCAAAGCCCGCCCCCATGCCGATCAGGAGGGCATCGGGCATCGGGCATCGAGACCGGCACCCCTCAGGAGGTCACGGCCCGTCCGAGCAGCTGAAGCTCATGGAGGGGAAACGGCAGCCGCGTGTCGCCTCCGTACTGGGTGTGGACCTGCCGGAGTCGGTGGGCGGCCATCCTAACGGCTGCGAGGTCGTCATCCGGCTGGCAGAATACGGCGCAGATCTCGTCCATGGCGGCGAGGCGCCGGGGCTTGTCGTCACGCACCTTGTTGTCGCCGGGCGCGAGGTGGCGCGAGATCAGGGCGTTCGGGATAAACTTGGACATGGGCTTCGGCTTGCGCTTCAGGCCGTAGGCGGTCCTGGCTCCATCGTCCCAAGCGAACAGCCCGCCTGGCCAGGCTGTGTCCTCCAGGTGGTAGTAGGTGGGCAGCTTTTCGTCGTCGGAGACGAAGCGGACCATCCGGACGTTGGGCAGGTCGGCCGGCCTGAAGCTCCGGTTGCCGACCTGGAGGTTGTCGAGGGCGAGGTTGCCGTTCTGAAGCGACTTGATGATCGTCCCGAGGCGATCCCCGTCGAGGAGCACGACGCCGCCGCCTTTGCTCGCGCCGGCCGCGTCGTCGATCTGCTCCAGAGCCGTGTCGTAGAACATGTGGAATCGGCCGAGGTTCTCCTCGTCGCGGCCGCGGTTGAAGCGTCCGTATTCCCCGGCGAAGATGGCGAGCGCCGCGAGGCCGTAGGGTTGCCAGTTCGGCTCGCCCTCGTCGGTCGGGACGGCGCATTCCAGGATGCCTTCCTTCACGCGGGCTGCGAGTGGGAAGGACTGCTTCTCGACCCCATTGCTGGCGTTGCGCTGAATCACCGACAGGGCAGCCGGGGCGTAACGCAGGTCCTCTTCGTAGGGCGGGAGCACCCCGAGCATGCGCAAGCAGTCGCCGATTGCGGCCTTGTACTTGTCGTCAACGACCCCTTCGTCGTCCCAGAGGACGACCTGGGGCAGGACACGTTGCCGGGCGAGTTCGCGCCGGGCGAAGGTATAGGGGTCTCCCCTCTGACCCTGCAGGTTCGCGGCCATTTCCAGGATCGTGCACGCAACGCCCGTGCGCCCGACCCGAATGCCTCTCACCCAGGCGGCCATGCGCCGGGCCGCCTCGACGCCGATCTCGTTTTCGCGAGCTCGGAGCATCTCGCCGATCTGGCGCTCCGTCCGCCCGGCCCGCTCGGCATCCGTAAGGGCTGCCGGCCGGAGCGCCTCGGCGAGGATCCCGGCCGGGGCCTCCACGATGTTGATGGTGAGACCATCCTCCCAGGTCATGGTCCCGTCGCGGCGCGCCGGCTCGCCCAGGATCACGGCGAGCTTGTCCCGGACAGTGGCGGGCGTGCCCTCCAAGCCATGGAGCACGAGGAAATCGAGCTCCTTGCCGTTTCCGAGGACGCCCAGAGTCTTGATCAGGGCGGCGCGACGGGCTTCGAGGACGCCAGCGTTGACCGCAGCCTCGCTGAAGGGGCTCTCGACCGACATGGTCTTCGAGATGCGCCGCATGGTTGGTGCGCGCTCCAGCAACATGTCGCCGAGCGGGGCATCGAGGGAGTTGGAAATGTCGAGGCGATCCGGCCACCCGACGCCCGTCCCACCGGCGAGATAGCGGTCGCCGCTGCCGGGGGCGAGCCTCGGCAGCACCCAGAGCCCATCGCGGCCGCTAACCATCTGGATGCCGTCGCCGTCCGCGAGGGACCCGGGGGAAACAAGTCGCCTGAGTAGGTCGTAGATGCGATGGTCGCGGTGCGACTCCCACCGGGCCACTATCCGCCTGTCCTCGCGACGCTGGCGCACCCCCTCCCAGTTCTCGACGAGGGCCTTGAAGGGAAAGGACGTGTGCCGGTAGTCGTCGAGGCCGCCCGACGCTTTCTCCGAGGGCATGAACAGGTCGAGGGAACGCGCCGGGCTGCCTGTGAGGTCGTAGCCGACGGGGACCGCCCAGTTGCGGATCGAGGGCCGCGCCAGGATGTGGATGCCCGCTTCCTTGCGCTCCGGGAAGGTCGCGGCCTTGATGGTGACGACCTCGGAATAGTAGGCGTCGCGGCTCGGATGCTTCTTCGGGGGGAAGGCGACGAGGTCGATGCCCTCGAAGGGCGAGGAATGCGGCGTGCGGGCGACAAGGGTCCGTTCCTCGCCCGACGCGAAGCGGATCGAGCGCCCGGAGAGGTGGTCGACGGCGTGGGCGACGAGAGCGTCGTAGAGCAGCCGGTTCTCCGGGATCGCGCAGATGCCGTCGTGGGCCTGGAGGCGGGTGTGCACCTCGATGGAGACCCAGTTCTCGTCGTCGCCCGCGGAACGGGCAACGTCGTCCCGCACCTCGGGGTCCTTGTTCCCGTAGATGGTGCCGAGCCATAGGTTGATGGCGGCCACCACACGCCGGCGCAGGTCCCGGTCGCCCGTCCGGTCGCCGACCATGTATAGGGCGAGCCGTATGCCGGCGCCGGGGACGGACCGGGCGCGTGGGTCCATGTAGGCGATTTCCGGGACCAGGAAGGCCAGGATCTCGGACAAGCCGGCGAGCACGATATAGGTGGGCTGGTTGGCTCGACCGGTCCGCTCGACGCACCATTGCAGCAGTGTCGTGTGGGCGTGCTCCGGCAGCATGAAGCGGGTCAAGAGGAGCGCCTCGTCGAGGCCAGTGGTGGTCCACGCGGCGACGTGTAGCTCGTCGGTCGATCTAGCCAAGGCGAAGCCCCTCTGTGTTGGCGAGCGCATCGTGGAACGGCCGGTACAGCAGGTCCGCCACCTCGTGCTCCTTGGGATTGATGTTCGGGTCCATGGCCATCTCAAGTTGGCGCAGGATCTGGACCAGTGCGCTCGATTCCGGCGTATCGCTCTTATTGTCTCCATCGAACGACAAGGGCGCGAACGAGTAGTCGACGAACCCAATCCGCACGGGGGAGCCGCCGCGGATGCCGCGGCCGATGGTCTGCCAGAGCGGGGTGAGCATGTCCCAGGCGAACTGGGCCTGAAATTCATGTGGCAGGCTGCGGTAGCCGAAACGTCCCGCCTCAAGTCCGTACCTGACGATGTTGCTGGCGGCATGCCTCACGCGGCGAGTCCGGCGTGCGAGGTCCTCATCCCCGTCCTCCGGCTTGACGCCCTTGTCGTAGCGTTCCTGCGCGAAGCGGTTCAGGCGACCGATGGTGGGCCCGAGGTCGTCGGGACGGGGATGGGGCCGGTGCAGAAAGTAGATCGAGGAGATCGCAGCCTTTCCGTCGCCGTTGAGGATGTTGTGCCCGCGGGCGACGACCTGCATGGGGGCGACGAGTACCGACCTCTCGGGCTCGCGCCCGAAGCGCTCGATGAGTGAGCGAGGCATGGGTTTAGCCTGGGCGAGGCGGATGTGCTCGACGGCGGTGCCCGCATCGTCCCGGTCGCGGACGAGACAGTGCACCTTCCAGCCCGCGTAGCCCGCTCCGTCGAGTGCGGCCGAGAGGGCGTCGGCGACAATCGCGGCGTCCGCGTAGCTGTTCGTCACCAGGAGGGCCCGCTGGCGGCCGGTGATGTCACCGGGCTCCCAGCGCCGCTCCATCTTGTGCCAGTCGTCTTCTAACCGATTGCGGCCGTCGCGCCGGGCCGCGAGGCGCTCGGCGATGATTGCAAGGTTGGCCCGACGCTCGTTCTGCGGCCGCCCCGAGACGCGGATCTGGTGGCCTTCGCCGTCTTTCACATGGACCAGGCCGAAGACGGACCTCTTGATCGCCTTGAGCTCGGCCTCTGGCTGGACCAGCACGCCCCTCACGGGCACCTGCACGTCGAAGGAGGGGGATGCCGCGTCGATGGGCCGGCCCGACCTCGGGTCCTTACGGCGCACGCTGCCACCGGCCCAGCTCGTCCCTGAGAGCATGAGGACGTGCGGCCCGGCCTGGCCCTCCGCGGCGAGAAGGTCGTGCAAGTGGGTGAGGAGGTGGCGCCCGACGCCCAGGTGGCTGATGAGGGTGAGCTTGCCGCCCATGGAGGTGCGCTGCTCGTTTTCGGGCTCGTCGTAGAACAAGCCGAAGGCGGCGCCGGCCGGGTTCGCCGGCAGGAGTGTCCTGTAGTTCTTGATGAGGCTGTTGGCTTGGCCGAGCAGATGGCCGTCGTCGATCTTGAAGTCGCGGGCAACGGCCGACTGGGTCTTGATTAGCCAGTTGTAGTGCGAGAGCGCCAGATCGGTGACGACGGCGAGCAAGAGCGCGAGCGCGTTGGCCTGAGCGTCAAGGACCAGCTTCTTCGGCCCCTCCTCGCAAACAGCGTTGAAGATCTCCAACTCGTGGTCGAGGGCGTCCTGCACTAGCGGCACGACCGCGTCGTAGTAGTCGGCGACGAGAATCTGACGGGCAATCTCCTGCAGGTGAAGGGCGGCAGTCCCGTAAGCCGGGTCCGAGAAGGAGGGGGCGTCGTCCTCGGTCTCCTCCTCGCCGACGGACGCCGCCCGGGAATAACCCTTGATGGAGCCGGCTACCCGGACAACGTCGAGGAAGCCCTCCGCGAAGGCGGGGTTGTCGAAGGTCATGCTCTCGCGCGCGGTCCCGAGGACGAGGCTGCGGCGGCGCCAGAGGTCGTAGAGGATGCTGCCCGCCGTGAACGGGGTGTTCTTGAAGAAGGGACCAAGGATTTCGCGCTCGTTCTGCAGGATCGCGTAGATCGTCCCGATCAACCGGAAGAACGTGAAAAAATTCGATTGCCACTTGGCGTTTACGGGCTTGCGGAACTGGACGCCCGAGCGCTCCCGCAGGGCCTCAGACGAGCGCAGGCCGATGCTGGGCGCGTAGACGTTCCGCTCGTCGCCCATGATCGGCGAGCGAGGCGCGAAGACGTCGTCGAGGGCCTTCTGGACGCCGTCTACCTCGTCGACGATCACGAGGTCATACTCGTACTGCAGGAGCTCCGGGATGCTGAGGTGGTGCTCCGTCGTCCACTTGTCCGGGGTGATGTGGACAAAGGCCGGCGGGGTCATGATGAGGACCTGGGCGTCGACCGCATCGCGCTGCTGCTGCTGGGCCGGGCAGACGGTCCAGAGCGGGCACGAGCGAGCCTTCACATTGTCGCCGACGTCGTCGGGGTTGGTGCCCTCCTCGTCATCCTCGGTAGGTGGCGTCTGGTAGATTCGGTGGCACTGCTTCTCCGGGAAGGTGGGGAAGCGGCGGCCCTCGGGCTCGCCCTTGACCACCTCGGGGTCGGGCTGGGCGCCGTCGAGGGGGCAGGCGGTGCTGAAGCCGTCAGCGAGGTCACCCAGGGCCGACAGCTTCCAGCCCGTGGCGTCGAGGCTGCGCTGCCAGTGGATCGACTGAAGGTGGGCCTCGCGGTTGCGCAGGCTGGAGAGCACCGTTGCCTTGATCCCATGCCGGCGCAGGCGCGAGGCGAAGGTGGCGCCCTGGATGGTGTCGCTGACGAGGATGGCGATGCGCTTGCCGCTGCCGCCCAGGGTTAGGGCCATGAGCAGCGCCCAGACGAGGGTGGACTTCCCCGAGGAGAGCATGCCGACGACGTGGGTGGCGCCGTCCAGGTTGAAGGTACCGTCCTCGTAGAACCCGTCGAGCCCCTTGGGCTGGAGATTGGCGATGCGTGAGGCAAGACGGAGCGGGGGAAGGCTCTCGGCGGGCCAGTCGTCCAGGGTCTCGCGAGTATCGACCTTGAGGGCGACTTCCCGCATCTGCTCGAAGGTGATTTGGATAGGCGGGTTGGAGGCGCGCGGCCGAAGGGCGTGCTCACGGCGCGCCCGGCGCTCCGCCGGCACTGCAGGGATCGTGTAGGCGAGTGTGGTACGCGTCCTATCGAGGACGACGGTGGCGTCGCCGGGCAAGGCCACGTTGAGCTCACGGCGTGTCCACGGGACGGTGGCGTCCAGCCAGGTGTCGAGGAGCTCGCGCATCACGGCCGGCGCAGCCCGCCGCGGTGACACGGCGGTCCCGCGGACCTCGAAGCAGCGCAGGGCCTCAGGCGTACGGCCGTACTGGAGGATGGCGTCTACCCAGGCCGAGATCGATCCGAAGCGCGAGCAGAGGTGCCGGACGGTCATGAGGGAGCGTATGGCCCCCGGGCCGCCTGCCCCATCGAGGAGTTTGGGATAACCCATCATGAGGAACGGCACCGACCGATGTGGCTCGTCCGGCAGGTAGCGGTGGAGGTAGGCGAGGCAGAGCTCAGTCTGGGCCAGGGTGCGTACGCGCTCGCCATCGAGGTCCCGCGTGTCCGGATCGATGGCCGAGAGGGCATCGCGGTAGGCGGCGAGGTATTCGCGGTCGGACCTCATCGCGCGACGTCCAGGTCGGAGAGGAGGGCCGAGATGGTGCGCAAGGCAACTGGCGTCTTGGCGTGGGCGCGGCGGACCGCCTCGAAGCGGCGTTCGTACCCGCGAGCGATCTCGGGCATGTAGTCGGGCACGACCAGGAAGCATTCGTGGTCGGCGGCGTATTCCTTGAAGCCCTCGAAGCGAGCCGCGAGGTTCTCGGGCGAGAGATGTTCCTTGACGTCGACCGCTATGCGTCGGCCCGCGGGGGAAACGGCCGCGATGTCGACGCGGTCAAGCCGCGGCCAGAGCTCGACGGTCCAGCGCGCCTTCCGAAGCCGCTCCGCGAGCAGGAGCTCGGTCTTGCCCGGCAGGCACCAGTAGAGCCGGAAGGCGCGGCGTAGTTGCATGGTGCCGTGCCGCCATTTGACGCCCGCGGAATCGCCTGATCTCGCGCGCCGGATGGCCTCCGGATCGCGGCTCTCGGTGTGGAAGCCGATACCCTGCCGCCGCAGCACGGTGCCGCTCACGACGCAGGTGGGCAGGAAGCCGTCGAGCGTGAGGGACTCGGGAACGCGCTGGTAGAAGGCCTCAACGATCTCGTCGACGCGCTCGACCGTGGCGAGGATTGGGTCGGTGAGTATGGTCGTGGTCCAGCTCCCCAGGACAGGATGCTCGACAACGGCGCGGCGGAAGGCGGCGTAGACCTTCTGGCCATCGCGGCGGTCGACGCAGACGGACCGTAGCAAGCCGAAGCCGGCCCGCTCGATCAGCTCCGTCTCGGGATCTCTGCCCGGCATGGCCAACTCGACGCAGGCGGGGGTAATCTCGCCATCCTCGATGAGCTTGGCGGCCGTGAACTCGCCGTCGGGATCCCAATTGAGATCCGTTACCCAGTCGAAGAGCGGTTGCTCGGCGACCGCGGCGAGGGCACGCAAGTCGGTGGGCCAGAGGGCGCCCGGCTCCATGATGTTGCGGGCCGCGGCTAGATCGAAGGACCGCTGTAGCACGGGCGGGTAGCCATCCTTGAGCCAACCCTGGGCGTCGACCTGTTGCTGGACCTCCATGAGTCCGCGAGCGAACAGTGTGACCATGTCGCGGTCGCTGCGAACGGGCTTAGCGTCCCCGGCGAGCTCGTCGAGCCGGGCGCGGATGTCAGGGGCGACCGCATCCTCGTCCTCGAAGTAGCGGTAGAGGGTGGCTCGCCCAATTCCGAGGGCCTGTGCAGCCGCCGTTTTCCAACGCCGCCCGTACCCAAGCTTATGGCCGAACAGAGCTTCGCAATCCTGATGAAACTTGCTCGCGGCGGACATAGCACCCTCCAACGAGACAGACGATACACGTGTGTCTCATCTGTATCAAGAGGGTTAACCTCACGTTCCGTTGGGCGAGTTGGTTAGCTGCCACACACCTGAGCTACCTCTCACGCTTGGGCTGATAATCGACCATGCCTCCTACATGCCGCACGCCTACGATGAGCCGCCAGGACAGCTTCCACCCGCGCCCGCTCGTAGAACGTCATCTGGCACCGGTCGCGTCCGATGGCCGGCTCGACCCCAAACCTGGCAAGCCGCCCCGGCACTGACAGGGCATGGACGCCCAAGCGTGCGGCCACGTCGGGTCCGCGCACGAAACGCGCCTCGAAAGCATGGACGTCCTCCGTCCTGATCCAGTGCACGCCGGAATGGTTTTCCGCCCGAAGATAACCGAGCTCAATGAGCTGCCGGACGGCCTCCCGCTTCGTCCCGAGCCGCTCCGCGGCCTCCTTCTTGGTCATGCCGGACGCGTCTGGCATGCGGGCGCGGCTCACGTCGGCGGTCAGCACCATCAGGCGCCGCAGACCGACCGCTTGCGCGTCCACCCCGACGACGGGCACCCTCCCCTCCCTGACCCAGCGCAAGACCTCCACCAAGCTTGCCCCGGCCGCGGTCGCGGCCCTCATGACCGGGCGGGCATCGTCGGGCCGGGCGCCGGTCTCGCGGGCTGGCTCGAAGCCGGCCACGAAGGCCGCCACGGCCGTCCGCTCCACCGTGTATTCCCCTCGCGCCCTTCGCTCCGGGTCGAGGGAGGGGGGAAACAGGTCCGAGGCGATGATCTCGGCGGCGGCCGAGCGATGGACGCCCAGCAGCAGGGCGGCGCCCCCGCAATCGACGCGGTCGTCAAGGCGGGCCTGGATCTGGCGGGCGACCGCGTCGCTCAAGCGTACCGGGCGTCCCTGCTGCGAGCCCTCGGTCGAGTGGCCCATTCCGCGTACCAGCCGCCGAAACCGACCGTAGGTCAGGCCGGCGAGGTTGCTTCCGGCCTCCAGATTAGTTCCGCCCGGGCGCATCTCGCGCCCGAACACGACGGAGCCCGTCTTGAGGACGACGTTGCGTTCGGCGTGGTCTGCGGCGGTCGCGGCGACGATTGCCAGGCGGCCCTTCCTGGCCGCGGACGTCATCCACGTCCCGAAGGCGCCATAGGCCAGGCCGGCGCCCCAATGGTTCGCGCCCCTTTTGCCGATCGCCATCCGCTCGGGCTGATGGGCGACAAGCCGATCCAGGAAGGCGTCAAGGGACGGGCGGCCCCCCCGATGCGATGCCGAAACCCTCACGCACGATGGACGCGGCTTCGTCACGCCGCCATGCCTCGGCGTAGGTCGCCGTCGGATGAAGGGCGTGCGCACCCAGCCGTTCGCAGAGCGTCAGTGCCTCGGCGAGCGGTAAGCCGGCCAGCAGGCCGTCCTCCGCCACCGGGCCATGGCCGACGCGTCCGAGAAGCCAGCGGTCGACGACAAGCGCACCCTCTTCGACGGGTTCGCAGGTCGGGCGGGTCAGGCGTGCCCGGCAGTGGCATCGCGTAAGATCGAGCTTGTCGTAATGCAGCATGCGCCGGCATCCCGGGCAGCGATGCTCAAGGGGGCGGGCATGACGCACGCAGTGCGCCATCGCCGTCAGATCCCAGACCGTCCGGTGATAGGCCGCCTCGGACAGGCAATCGGGACACCAGCGCCGCATGAGGCGGTGGAGGGCGCCATTGGGCAAGTCGTGACCCAGCAACTGGGTCTGTCGCTCTGCTCCGTCGATGGGAGAGGCATGGGCGAGTACGACGGGGTCGACCCCGCACGCCTCCGCGATGGCGGCAAGGTGCCGACCCTGCCTGACGTCCCCTGCCCCGCTGACCCCGAGGAAGCGCCAGAGGCGCCGGGGCGTTCTCAGGCCGGCCTCATGACCGCGACGAAGCACCAACCCGAGAGCAGGCTCGTCCGCATAGGCGCCGAGGCGGTGGGTGAACCTCCGAGGCATGGCATCGGTCCTCCGTGAATGTCGGGGTGTTCGCGGCTTCGCAGGTCGGGTCACCTCTTCGAGAAGTCGGGGGTGTCATTCCGCTTCTTGCCCTTGATGCGCGTTTTTCTCGATGGATCGGGCGCCGGGGCGTTCATGATCCCCGGCTCGTGGTTCTTCTCGCGCCAGGGATTGGGGCGGGCGTAGAAATCGTCCGATCCGATCTCCCAGAGGAGTTCGTCGAACGCCTGTTCGAAGAGGTTGGGGGTGATGTTGGGCTGGCCGAGGTCGAGGGCCTTGAAACCGGCAAGCTGGGTGATGGCGGCGATGCGCGAGATCACCGCGTCGGTGGCGCGGTGGAGGTCGAAGCGGATGGCGTCGCCCGTGAAGGAGGCCTCGGGGAACGGCAGCATGCGGTCGATCTTGTCGAGCGTCTGGCCGAACAGCGCGCGCTCCGCCGGATCGACCCAATCGTACGGCCTGAAAGGATGGACGCCCCGCCCGCGCCGGGCGAGCTGACCGTTCCCGACGAACATGGCGTTCATCGTTTGCGTGCCGAAGAAGACCGCGTGGACGAAGAACCCGGAGCCGTCCCGCTTCCACTCGGGGGTGGCATCCTCCTCGTTGAGAAGCCCCTTGAGCCAGTCGGCGGCCGCATAGGCGAACTTGTCGGTCCGGTGGTCCGTGAGGTGCTGGAATTCGTCGATCAGGATGATCCGAACCCGTTGCTCCATGAGCTTCGCCAGGATCCGGCGCGTCTTCTCGCCCTTGTCGCCGTACTCGGGATCCTCGTCGGCCAGGGCTCTCAGCATGGCGGTGGCCATGCTCGCGATGGTGACCTCGGGTGGTGTCGCGACGCGCAGGATCGGGCGCCAGTCGCCCCAGGGTGCCTGGAGGGCATAACCCTCAATCCGGTAGCCCGACGCCTCCGCCTCGCGGTCGAGCACCTGGCGTCGGATCTTGCGCAGCAACTGGCTCTTGCCGACGCCAGGCCTTCCCGGGATGGAGATGTGGATAACCCTCCAGTGCCGACTTGGTCATTCTCTCGAAGAAGTCGAACTGCCCCACCAGGGCCAATGTCCGCGGGTGCCATGCCTTGAGGCGCATGATGCGGCGCTCGCGCTCGCGCTCGTCCTTCGGCAGGAGGTCGCCGGCGGCGTCGAGGTGAGCGGTACGCGGCCCCGTCTGCTCAGTCATAATCGGCCTCCATGTCGAGGGGGGCGGAGACCGGCGTGGCGGGCGCCGGCACGGGCTCGGAGGGCGTGCGTTCGTTGGCCGGCTTCGGCTGCTTCCTCGGCGCGACGCGCGGCTTGGCCTGGCGCGGCGCCTGACCCAGACCTGGCTCCGGTGCCGGATCGGGATCAGGCGTGGTCACAGGATCAGAGAGCGCCGCGACCTTGGTTGCCCCAGGTGCCTCCAGGATCGCCTCGGGCTTGGCGTCAACCTCGCCGTCATCGTCCTCGTCGTCGAAAACGCCCTCCATCCGGAAGCTGGCGGGTGGCCGTGCGGCTGCGGGATCGATCCCAAGAGCGAAGAGACGACCGAGCCGCTTGAGGGTCTTGCGACGCCCGTTGCCCTCCATGAGCGTCTTGCCGGCGAGGATGAGCTCGCCCCAGGCAAGCTCGAAATCACCTTCGGTGAGCTGCCGGTCCTCGGCCGCACGTACCTTGGCGTGCTTGATCGCGCAGAGGTGCCGGTGGAGGTTCTTGCCCTTGGCATAGGCCTTGTTGGTGCACGGGACCGACTGGTACCGAGGCATGCCGGGGCCAAGTACGCGAAGGTGGCTGATGTCGTTTTCGTCGGCCCGGATCTGGATCTGTTCGGGGTCGAAATCCGGTCGATTGCGGAGGAGTGCGAGGAGCGGGCTGTTGTAGAGCAAGCCGTTCCACTCGATGCCCTTTCGGGTCACCTTCCGGTCCTCGACCTTCGTGAGGAGGATATCCAGGTCGGCGACGTTGGACAGAAGCGACGGTGCAAGCTCCTCGGCGAGCTCGCGCCACAGGCCGACGAGCGAGCGCCGCGTCGCGCGGTGCTCACGCTGGTTGTAGACGTCGTTGATCCAGTAGGAGATCAGCCAGGTGATCTCTTCCAGGGTGAAGACCGCGTCCTTCTCGGCGTCGTAATGCTCCCGGGCCTTGGGGTTCGACTTGGTCGTGCCCTGCAGGTTGTGGATGAGGCTGACGCCCAGGGTACGGAGCCAGCGCTCGATTTTGCCGCGCAGACGCGGGCGCTTCGGCGGGAGCCAGAACACTTCGAAGCCGAGCTGCCGGCCGGCTTCCGTCATGGCGTTGGAACGGTGTGCCTTGCCGTTGTCGACCCAGATACCCGAGGGCTTGCCCCGTCCCGGATTGGGGTTCTTCACTCCTGCAATGGGCAGCTTCGGCGCGATGGCATGCCGGAGCGTCAACATGATCTGGAGCGTCGATTCCCCCTCGAAGGAGATCCTCCAGCCGATGATGAGGCGGGTCGCGCAATCGATGACGGCCGTGATGACCGGACGCCCCAGCAGGGCGCCGGTGCCGGCGTCGATGACGAGGATGTCGAGCGGCGAGGAATCGAGTTCCCAGCGCTCGTTCACCCGATGCGCCACCGGCCCGAGACCGACCGGCAGGTGCTCCTGGGCGGCCTTGAGCGGATCCTTGCGATAATAGGCCTTGTCGTAGAGTTCGAGCTTGTCGCAACGCCTCTCGACCATTGTCCTGGTCGGCAGCGGGATGCGCGTCATCAACTCCGCGCCGGGCCGGCCAGCCTCGTCGTTCAGGGTCGTAATGTTCCGCGTGGCGGCGGCGTACATGGCGACCTTCGTCCGCGCGATCGGGGTGAGGAACACGGCCTCGATGAGTTCGTCGAGAATATCCGCGAGGGTTCCGCAGACCCTGGCAGTCCGGTTGCCGCGGCCGGGATGGTTGGGTAGCAGGGCACGGATGTCCCGGTCCGCCTTTCTCCAGCGGGCGGTCCAATCGTAGAGCTGGGTCCGCTTGGGCGGCCTCTCATAATCCTGCGGCGCACAAGAGGCATTGCGACGGTTTGCGATGTCCTGGAAGAGCTGGTGAAGCGTCTTCGTGAGGTCCGCCTTGCCCTCCTGCCAATCGGCCAGCGCCTCGGCGTAGGGCTGGCGATAGTAGGCGATGCGGCGCATCTCGGGCGTGGCCGCGTCCATCTCGGTCTGGAGCAGCGTTTGGGTGCCCGCGTCGAGCTCGTCCCACCGCGTCGGCAGGATGGTGATCTCGCCGGAGAGCCAACCCTCATCCAGCCACGCGTACGTCTTGGTCGAGGCCTCTCCGGTCTCGACGACCTCGATGGAGAAGCGCGTGTTGTCGACACGCTGGCGGACGCTGTGCACCACCTTGCCGACGAGGATGCGCTGACGCCGCGCGATCTTGACGATGCCGCCGAACTGGGCGGCCGTGGCTGTGGCCGTGGCTGCCATGCTCAACCCCAGGAGACGACGGTGGCGGAGCCGAGCGGGCGTGCGAGGTCGAGGTCGATCACGCCGGCCAGGGCCAGTCGGCAGAGGACCTCCAGGGTTTCATGATCGCCTCCCATCTCGGCCCGGATCTCCCGGACGGTCATGGGAGCTGTCCGTCGGGTCAGCATGAGGCGCAGGTCCGCCTCAAGGCGGCGGTTTTCCCCGTAGGCGTAGCCGTGCAGGATGCGGGCGTTGTCGAGCCGCGGCTGAGCCCGGATCGTTCGCTCGCTGCGCACGACCATGCAGATGCCCTGGACGCGGTAGGAGAGCGCCATGCGGCTCAGCCGGTGACGGACGTCGGGATCGGCGAGCTCGCGTGCCTCCTTCACCTCCACCAAGACATTCCCGAGGTCTGTCTCGACCCAGAAATCCCGCGCTGTCCCAGCATGCCAGCCGTAGCCGTCGTGCCAGGCCGGGCCGACGGGCTGCTCACGAAGAAGCTGCACGCCTGCATCGACCTCAAGCAGACATGCCATGTCGCTTTCGAGCGTGCTCTCGCAGAAGATCGAGCCCCGGTCGGCCTTGCGCGACGGGAAGGACGACGTGACGGAGCCGTAGTGCATGCCCTCGGCCTTGCGCCACGCCTCCGGCCGCCAATCGGATGGCCGGAAGGCGACGTCGGTGAACGGGGTGACAATGTCGAACCGCACGCTTCCCTCCAGGATGACGCACACGCGAGCCTGCTCGGCGCCCGGATCACGGGCGTCGGCTGGCGGGGCTTTGCGGTCGGGAAGGAGGGCTCGATGACCTTAAGCGGGGACTCTTGCGGCCGCGCGGCGGCCATGCGAGTCTCCACAGATCACGAAGGCAGCTCTCGCCACCTTCGCGTGAAACACTCCCTTTGGGAGCGCCGAACTGGAGTCTTTCCAGGAACGACCAGCCGGCGCTTGTAGGAGCGTTCTACGACGAGCCCGCGGCCCTTCCCGGCCGCGGGTTTTCTTTTGGGGCCGACAAGCAGCCCCACGCTTCAGTTCACGTCATCACAAACTCCCTAGTCTTGCGCCGCGTGTGTTCGTTTCCGTGGTCATGATGCGCAGTCGCGAAGTCTCCGCAAGTACCTAGCGCGATTCGATATTTGACCCTGGCCTCTGTCGCCCGCGTTCACCTTGACTCGTCGGAAACCGCTGATAACGGCGCCGTCCGCGATGTTCCCCTCTGGACGACGCGCGAAATCGGCCGGCCTGGGCCCGGGACTCGTCCGAGCGATCCCGGGGGGTCGTCCGCAAATCGGCGGCTGCCATAAGCAGCGCGCAATGTCCTTTGCGGCATATGGCCACGGCTGGAGACAGGTTAAGCTCATAATCGCAGGCCATGCATCGCCGACCCATGTTCGAGGATCTCGCCCAGGGCCGCTTCCTGGGCGGACGTGAAGCTGGTGCGGCTGCCGCGGATGAGCTCAGCGGCCAGGACGGTGCGTGAGGTCGACAAGCTGCGTTCCTCATCGTCGTTGGGATCGGCGATGCAGGGGCTCACGAGGGCGTAGGCGGAAGGATTCAGGACCACCATGGCCATGATCGTGGCGTCGCGGCCGACGACCATGCCAGCGGTCGGCGGCAGGTCGATGCCGTCGAGGATGGTCTCGCGTGTCGCCTCGCTTAGGTCGGGCTGCCCATCTAGGATTTCGGCGACGCCCGCCTTGGAGATCAGGGTCATGGCCAAGCCGTCATCGCGCTCCAGGCGGACGATGTGGTCACCTTCCCGGTCGATGCTGACACGGTCCCTCCGCCCGAGGCAGGCCGCGGCGGTAAGGACGAGATCCTCGTCCATGGCACCGTGGCGGACCATCAGGTCGAGCCGCCGGTCCTTGTGAAGAGAGGTGGGCATGAAGACACCGAACAGGCACTCGTAGAAGGACAAAGCGGTGCCGCCCAGGACCGCGATCCGACTGTCGGAATGAGTCATGAGGCCCAAACGCCAAAGATCGCGCAGGGGACCGGTGAACCTGGCCGCAACACGTCCGAGGCGGTGCGCCTTGGCGACCCGCCCCATGGTCTCGATCCTCGGGCGCAACTGCTCGACCACAGCCTTGGTGCGCTCACGCTCGGCAGTGAATTCAACGTAGGCCTTTTCGGTCTCGGGTGACCTTGGCCCCATCGAGCGAACGACCTTCTTGCCGGTGACGGGGTCTTGTCGGTAGCGCATCAGGTAGGTGTGCCCGGAAACAGCCTTCCACTGCATGCCGCCGCTCAGGTCGTCGAGCTCGCGCATCGCCAAGGCATAATGGGGCCAGAGCCGCACCATCGCGTCGAGGTGCTGCCTTTGCTCATCGGTGTAGGGTCGAAGGCCATCCGTCATCATTGCTACTTATATATTGAAAGTCCGATTTACAGTAGCAAAGCGTAAAAAAAGGAGTTTCTGATAACCGATGGTTAACGGACCGCGTGCCCTTGACGGAGATGCTCCGCGCCTCCGTCATAGCTCGATGGGATTTCTTTCCATTGCGACGGGCCGGGGCGACACCTGAATGCGGCAAAACGCATTAAAGCGTAAATGGCGTGAATGTAATTTCATCCGCATGAAGTACATATGAAGCACAGGCCATTTTACGAACCGAGGGCATCATGCCAGGAAACTTGCGGAAAACACAGGACGCGCAGCGCTTAGGGCAATCTAAGACAAATGCATTTTTTATAGGCGTCGCCTTTGCAATGATTACTTGCAGTACAAAAAAGGGCGTTGCCGCGGACCGCAGCAACGCCCTCATCGAGGCATCTAAAGTCTGTTAGGAATTTTGTTACACGAAATATACTGTCCGGCTTTATGGGTGAACCCACACAATCGCGATCAGACCATGCCGAGCGCCTGCATGTAGAGCTCGAGGATGGCCTCCTCCTCCTGGCGCTCGCTGTGATCCTTCTTCCTGATGCGCAGGATCGTGCGCACCGCCTTCACGTCGAAGCCGCGGCCCTTCAACTCGGCCATCACGTCCTTGATGTCGCCCTGCAGGCCGGCCTTCTCCTCCTCGAGGCGCTCCAAGCGCTCGATGAACTGGCGCAACTCGTCGGCGGCCACGCCCTCGGAGGATGACACGTCGCCGGTCGTCGGCATGGCATGGGCGTTCATGGTGGTCTCCTGAGGTCTCCACCGGTTCCTAGGGGAGCAACCTTACCGGGACCTTAGTTGGCCCCGCTCAGTGGGGCTCGGCCTGGGCCGCGGCGAAGGCGGCCTGCTGCTCCGGGCTGGCCTCGGTCTGATGCTTCGCCTTCCACGCGGCGAACGGCATCCCGTAGACCTGCTCCCGCGCGGCGTCCTTGGTGAGCGGAAGGCCCTTGCCGTCGGCAGCGTCCTTGAGCCAGTTCGACAGGCAGTTCCGGCAGAAGCCCGCGAGGTTCATCAGGTCGATGTTCTGCACGTCGGTGCGGGTCTGCAGGTGGGCGACGAGGCGCCGGTAGACCGCCGCCTCCAGCTCGGTCTGCGTCGTCGGATCGATCTCGGTCATCGGTATCTCGCGGGCGGCATTGAGGGATTGCCTCAGGTCGTCGCGGGCAGCGCCCGAGTCAAGCGGGCGGGGTCAGCAGAGGGCGGAGAAGCCCGGCGAAGCGGGCCGCCCACGCCTCCTGCCCCGCCTCCTCCGCGATCAGGTCCTGCCGGATCTCGACCAGCGCGTTGGCCAAGCCCCGCACGGTGGCGTGGCGATCGATGGTGTCGCCGGGCAAGCCCCCGCCGTAGGGCTCATTGTCGCCGACCGTCAGCCCGGCGGGGTCGGCGCGCAAGCCGGCGATCAGGGCCGCGCTCAGGCGCTCGTCCCGGTCGTAGAGGATGCCCACCTCCCACGGCCGCGCCACGCCGCGCCAGTACGGGGTGAAGCTGTGCATCGTCAGGAGCATCGGCGTCCGGCCGGTCGCGCCGGCCGCCGCCACCGCCGCGTCGATCGCCCGGTCGAAGGGATCGTAGAACCGGGCGATCCGCGCGGCCTTGCCGGCGGCGTCGATGCGGGCGTTGCCCGGCACCACGGCACCGTCCGACAGCCGCATCACCAGGGTCGGGTCGGCGCGGCCGCGGTTCGGGTCGATGATCAGCCGCGAGAATCGGGTGAGGATCGCCGGCGCGCCCAGCAGTGCCGCGAGCCCGCGGGTCACGCCCGCCGCGCCGATGTCGTAGGCGATGTGGCGGCGGAACTCGCCCTCGGCGACGCCGAGCGCGATGTCGTCCGGCACGTGGTTCGAGGCGTGGTCGCAGACCAGGATCAGGCCGCAGGCGGGATCGCCGGGAATGATCTCGACGGCGTGGGGCGGGGCTTGCTGATGCTGCGGATCGATGCTGTGGGGCGGGGTCACGGGTCCGGTTCGTCTCGCGCGGCGGCCCTTGCCGTCGCAGCGGGGCTCGGGCAGAGCACGTACCAAGAGTCGTGCGCCCACGGCAAGAAACAGGCCCGTCGCCCCCGCCCGTGCGGCGAGGACCGCACGAATGAGGACACGACCCGCGAGGATGCCCGCATGACGCTTGAGACCGATCCCGCCCTCCGCCACCTGAGAGCGCTCCTCGGCGGCTTCCTCGACACCGCCATCGCCGCCGCCCACCCCGACACGTGCCTGCCTGCCCATCTGCCGCTGCCGAGCCCGGGCCGCCTGATCATCCTCGGCGCGGGCAAGGCCGGCGGCAGCATGGCCGCGGTGGCGAGCCGGTTCTACCGCGAGCGGCACGGCCTGTCGGACGCGCGCGTCGTCGGCCTCGCGGTCGCCCGCCACGGCTACGGGCAGGAGGCGCCCGGCATCCGCATGGTCGAGGCCGGGCATCCGGTGCCGGACCAAGCCGGCATCGAGGCGACGCGGGCGGCGCTCGCGCTCGCCGCCGAGGCCGGTCCCGAGGACGAGGTGCTGGTGCTGCTCTCGGGCGGCGGCTCGGCCAACTGGATCGCCCCGGCCGGAGACCTGACGCTACCTGAGAAGCAGGCGATCACCCGCGCGCTGCTGCGCTCCGGCGCGCCGATCGGCGAGATCAACACCGTGCGCAAGCACCTCTCGCGGATCAAGGGCGGGCGCCTCGCGGTCGCCGCGCGCAACGCCCGCTCGCTCCTGACGCTGGCGATTTCCGACGTGCCCTTCGACGATCCCGCGGTGATCGCCTCCGGCCCGACGGTGCCCGACCCCTCGACGCTGGCGGACGCCCGCGCGGTCTGCGCGCGGCGCGGCATCCCGCTGCCCGAGGCGGCGATCCGGCTGCTGAACGATCCCCGGAACGAGACGCCCAAGGCGGGCGACCCGGCCTTCGCGCGGGCCGCGTACCGCATCGTCGCCCGGCCGATCGACGCGCTGGAGGCCGCCTGCGCCGCGGCGCGGGCCGCGGGCTACGAGCCGGTGATGCTGGGCGCCGACCTGGAGGGCGAGGCCCGCGAGGTCGGCGCCGAGCACGCGCGGACGGCCCGGGAGATCAAGGCGTCCGGCCGGCGGGCCGCGCTGATCTCCGGCGGCGAACTCACCGTGACGATCCGCGGCGAGGGCCACGGCGGTCCCAACCAGGAATATGCACTGGCGCTCGCCATCGCCCTCGACGGCGAGGCCGGCATCGCCGGGATCGCGGCCGACACCGACGGCACCGACGGGGGACGCGGCGCGGCCACCGACCCGGCCGGCGGCCTCGTCGACCCGACGACGCTCGCGCGCGCCCGCGCGGCGGGCCTCGATCCGGCCGCGATGCTCGCCGACAACGACTCCACCCGCTTCTTCGCCACGATCGGCGACCTCGTGCAGCCCGGCCCCACCAAGACCAATGTCAACGATTGCCGCATCATCCTCGTCGGCTGATTCTTCTTGGGACGCTTTAATGCGGGCGCTCGTCGCCGGCGCGCTCCTCGGCGCCGCGCTCCTCGGCGCGTCGCCGGCCCGCGCGGACCTGCGCCTGTGCAATCTCACCGCCAGCAAGATCGGCGTCTCTCTGGGCTACCGCGACCCGCAAGGATGGGTGACGGAGGGCTGGTGGGACCTGACGCCGAAGGCCTGCGAGACCCTGCTGAAGGGCGCGCTGGCCGCCCGCTTCTACTACGTCTTCGCGGTCGACTACGCCCGCGGCGGCGAGTGGAGCGGGCGCTCGCTGATGTGCACCCGCGATTCCGAGTTCACGATCCGCGGCGTCGAGGATTGCCTCGCCCGCGGCTACGACCGCAACGGCTTCTTCGAGGTCGATACCGGCGAGCAGAAGAGCTGGACGATCCAGCTCTCCGACCCCAACCGGCCGGCGCCCGCGCAGCCCTGACCGAGGCGGCCCCGGCAGTGCGGCGCGCTCGATCGCCGGCCGCGATCGAGCGCGCCGGAGGGACCTCGCCTTGACGGGAAAGCATGCGGAGTGCTTCTGACCCTGTGCCCGTCGTCACGACTTCATGATGTTCCGCGAAGGGACGCGCGGCCGGCGACCCAAGCGCCCTCTGGAGGCCCGATGAAACGCTCCCGCCGCACGAAGATCGTCGCCACCCTGGGGCCGGCCTCCGACTCCCCCGAGATGATCGCGCGGCTCTTCCAGGCGGGCGTGGACGTGTTCCGGCTCAACATGAGCCACCTGCCCCGCGAGAAGCTGCCCGAGAAGGTCGAGGCGATCCGCGCCGTCGAGCGCGAGTTCAGGCACCCGATCGGCATCCTCGTCGACCTGCAGGGTCCCAAGCTCCGGCTCGGCACCTTCGCGGACGGCGCCGCGATGATCGAGAACGGCGCGGCCTTCACCCTCGACGGCGACCCGGCGCCGGGCGACGCGCACCGCTGCCACCTGCCCCACCCCGAGATCCTCTCGGCGCTGGAGCCGGGCCATGCGATTCTCATCGACGACGGCAAGCTGCGGCTCACCGTCACCGCGGTGACCGAGGCCCGCGCCGTCACCCGCGTCGAGGTCGGCGGCCGTATCTCGAACCGCAAGGGCGTGTCGCTGCCCCACACTGTGATCCCCGTGCCGGCGATGACCGACAAGGACCGCTCGGACCTGGAGGCCGGGCTCAACGCCGGCGCCGACTGGATCGCGGTGTCCTTCGTCCAGCGGCCGGAGGACGTGGCCGAGGTCAAGAAGGTCTGCGCAGGACGTGCCCTCGTGATGGCCAAGATCGAGAAGCCGCAGGCGCTCGCGCGCCTCGACGAGATCATGGAGATCTCCGACGGCCTGATGGTCGCCCGCGGCGATCTCGGCGTGGAGATGCCGCTGGAGCAGGTCCCGGGCGTGCAGAAGCGCATCACCCGCGGGTCGCGGCGGCTCGGCAAGCCCGTCGTCGTCGCGACGCAGATGCTCGAATCGATGATCACCGCCCCCGTGCCGACCCGCGCCGAGGTCTCGGACGTGGCGACTGCCGTCTACGAGGGGGCGGACGCCGTCATGCTCTCGGCCGAGAGCGCGTCCGGCGCCTTTCCGCTGGAGGCCATCGCGATGATGAGCCGGATCGCCGAGCAGGTGGAACGCGACGCGCTGTACTGGTCGATCATCCGGGCGCAGCACTCGACGCCCGACCACACCGCCGCCGACGCCGTCGCGGCGGCCGCCCACCAGATGGTCGACGCCCTCGACCTCGACGCGATCATGGCCTGGACGCATTCCGGCTCGACGGCGCTCCGGCTCTCGCGCGAGCGCCCGAACGCCACGGTGATCGCGCTGACGCCGAAGCGCGAGACCGCGCGGCGGCTCGCCATGGCCTGGGGCACCCACCCGATCGTCACCAACGACGCCAGCGACGTCGACGACATGGCGTTCCGCGCCGCGAAGTTCGCCGTGCGCGAGCGCTTCGCCGAGATCGGCGACCGCATCATCGTGGTGGCCGGCGTTCCCTTCGGCACGCCCGGCGCGACGAACCTCGTGCGCATCGCCTTCGTCACCCGCGAGCACGCGGCGAAGGCCTGAGCGAAGCGCCTACGGTGCGACCGTCCCCGCGGGCGCCGGCGCGAGCCGGTCGGCCGAGAGCTGGTCGGCCAAGCGCGACACTTCCGCGGCGAGCGCCTCGGTCGCCACCCACGGCACCATGTGGCCGACGCCCGGCAGCGTGACGAGCCGCGCCCCGGGGATCATCTGCGCGAGCGGCTCGGCCTGGAGCGCGCTGGTCACGGCCCGGTCGGCATCGCCCGCGACGATCACCGTGGGCACGCGCAGGCCCGGATAGCGCGGTGCCTGCGCGGCGAGCGCCGCCGGCAGGGCGATCAGGTCCTGAACGCTCGCGAGCAGGGTGTCGGGGCGCAGCACCAGGGTGGCACGGCTGCGGCCGACGTAGCCCTCGCTGGCCGTCTGCGGCACGAAGACGTTCCGCGCGGCCGCGTCGAGGTAGTACAGGCCGAGCGGCGGCCCGATCGTCCGACTGAGCAGCCACGCGATCGGCGGCTTGAGGGCGAGGCGCCAGTACCAGGGCGGCGTGCGGTCCTCGCGGAACGGCAGGGCGACGGGGGAGACCAGCATCAGGCCCGCGACGCGCTCGGGATGATCCAGCGCGAGGCTGAGGGCGAGCGAGCCAGCCCAGGAATGGCCGAGCACGATCGCCGGGCCGATGCCCATCCGCTCCAGCGCCTCGGCGATGGCGGCGCCCTGGACCGAGGGCTTGCCGGCCTCCGAACCGCTCAGCCGGTCGCTCCAGCCGAAGCCCGGCCGGTCGAAGGCGACGACGCGGAAGCCCTCGGCGGCGAGCCGGCGCCCGATGCTCTCCATCGGATCGGCGGCGTTGGACGAGGCGCCGTGCAGCAGCACGACCGTCGCCCGCGCACCGGTCTCCGGACCGGCCTGGAGCGTCGCGAGCCGCCCGCCCGGAACCGCCACGAAGGGACCGTCCGGCGGGTGCTGGGCCGCGACGCGCAGCGTGATGATCAGGCTCGCCAGCGCACCCGCGCCGAGGACCCCGCCGATCAGGGTCGCGAACAGGCCGAGGAGGGCGGCGAGCGCGAACACCGCCCGCCTCACAGCTCGCGGCCGTCGACCTCGGGGGCGAGACGCTCCAGGGCGTCCCGCAGTTTCGGCATGCGCGGATAGAGGGCGAGCGCCCGGCGATAGGCGCTCAGCGCCCGCGGCTTGTCGTCGAGCGACAGGTAGATCCGGCCGAGCGCCGCCCAGGCCTCGAAGTGGCGCGGCTCCAGCACGAGGGCGCGCTGGAGATCGGCCACGGCAGCGTGCTTGTCCGTCAGCAGCCAGAACACCGTCGCGCGCCGGTTCCAGCCCTCGGACCAGCCGGGCTCGATCGCGGTCACCCGGTCCATCAGCTCGGCGGCCAGCGGGAAGTCCTGCGCCGTCATCGCCTGTCGCGCGCGGTCGGTGAGGAGGTCGGCGGTGGCGCTTCCGGAGCGGTCGAGGCGCCGCTCGATCAGGGTGGCGACGCCCTTCGCCTCCGCGTCGTCGTCCGCATCCCGCAGGCGGTCGTACAGCTCGTTCAGGCTCGACGGCGGTTTCCGCTCCGCCGCCTTCGGCTCGGGCCCGCTCGTCTCGCGGCCGGGCGGCGCGGCCGATGCGGCGCCTGCGCCGAGGACGAGCGCGGCGAGGGCAATCAGGAGGCGGGTGCGCGGCATGTCCGGAGCTTGGGCCGTGCGCGCGAGGGCGTCAACGCGCCCGCATGCCGCGTCGGCTCGCGCGCGGCGCAGCCCACCCTGCCTCAGGCCCGCCGAGGCGGGCCTTCGACTCAGCCCTGGCGGGCCTTGAAGCGCTTCTGGGTCTTGTTGATGACGTAGACCCGGCCCTTGCGTCGCACGAGCTGGTTGTCGCGATGACGGCCGCGGAGGGACTTGAGGGAGTTGCGAATCTTCATCGGCCTTGCACGCGGCGCGGATGGGACCGGCCGTCCATCGAGGGTGTCGGGAGCACGTGCCCTTGAGCGGGCGCGGCGATGGCGGAAGCCGCATCGCGCAGAGACGGGCCTTATCAGGATTCGTTGCCGCGAGGCAAGGTGATCCGCCGATCCGCCTCCCCGGCCCATCGCGCTCACCTCTCGCGCCACGCCTTGGCGATCTGGTCGGTCAGCGGCTTCATCAGGTAGCTCATCACCGAGCGTTCACCGATCTGGAGGTAGGCTTCGACCGGCATGCCGGGGACGAGGCGGACCGTGCCGAGGCGGTCGCGCTGGCCCTCGGGCACGAGGATGCGGGCGGTGTAGTAGCTCGCGCCGGTCTTCGCATCGGTGCTGACGTCGGCCGACACGCGCGACACCGTCCCGTCGATCTCGGGCGTGGTGCGGGTGTTGAAGGCGGCAAACCGCAGGACGGCGTGCTGGTCGAGGCGCACGCTGTCGATGTCCTGCGGCTGGATACGCACCTCGACCGCGAGGTCGTCGGCCGACGGCACGATCAGCATCGCCGGCTCGGAGGGCGTGACGAGGCCGCCGATGGTGTGGACGGTCAACTGATGGACGGTGCCGTCCTGCGGCGCGCGCAGGTCGATCCGCTTGAGCTGGTCCTCGGCGGCCACCCGCTTCTCGATCGCCTCCGACCACTTGCCGCGGATCTCGGCCAGATCCTTGCCGACCTCCGTGCGCATGTCGCCGTCGATCTGCAGGATCTGCAACTCGGTCTCTGTGATCTTGCCCCGGGTCGAGGCGGTCTGCGCGATGAGCTGGCCGCGCTCGCCCTGCAGCCGCGCGGTCTCCCGCTCCAGCGCCGTGACGCGGGAGAGCTGCACGAGGTTCTTGGCGTAGAGCTCGCGCACGCCCGTCAACTCGGTGCTGATCAGCGCGACCTCGCGCTCCTTGGCCGCCGCCTGCTGGGTCAGGCCGCCGATCTCCTGGCGGAGCTGGTCGATCCGCTCGCCCAACTGCGCTTTCTGGCCGGCGCGGCCCGCGACGCGGGCCTTGAACAGGCGGGCCTCGCCGTCGACGAGGTGGGCCACGGACGGGTCGCCCTCCTTGCGGGCCAGCAGCTCGGGCGGAAACACCACCGCGGCGGCGTCGTCCCGCTCGGCCTCGTCGCGGGCGCGCCGCGCCGTCAGCTCGTCGAGCGCCTTGAGCACGATGTCGAGGCTGGCCCGGGTCTGGGTCTCGTCGAGGCGGATCAGCACGTCGCCGGCCCTCACCCGCGTGCCCTCGCGCACGAGCAACTGGCCGACGACGCCGCCCGTCGGGTGCTGGACCTTCTTGACGTCGGACTCGACCACGAGTTGTCCGGGCGCGATCACGGCACCGGCGATGTCGGTGAGCGAGGCCCAGCCGCCGACCCCGACCACGAGGGCGGTGCCGAGGCCGACGGCCAGCGCGAGGTGGCGGCGGATCGAGGATTGCGCCCGGTCGCGCGGCGGCAGGGGCGGCGTCGCGATCGGCGCGACCACGATCTCGGGAGCGGGCATGGTCATGCGCTTTCCTGGTAGGTGCGGGCGCCGCGGTCCGCATCCGGCAGGGATACCGTCCGCGGCGAGCCCGGCTCCGCGGCGATCGGAGGCGCCGGGCGCAGCACGCGCTTGAACACCTCGTCCTTCGGACCGAAGGCCTGGACGCGCCCGTCGGCCATCATCAGCACGAGGTCGACGGCGGCGAGCGCACTCGGCCGGTGGGCGACGACGATGCAGATCCCGCCCCGGGCGCGCACCCCGAGGATGGCCTGGGTCAGTGCGTTCTCGCCCTCGTTGTCGAGGTTGGCGTTGGGCTCGTCGAGCACCACGAGGAAGGGGTCGCGGTAGAGGGCGCGCGCCAACCCGACCCGCTGGCGCTGCCCGGCCGAGAGCCCCACCCCGCCCTCGCCGATCCGGGTGTCGTAGCCCTCGGCCAAGCGCAGGACCAGCTCGTGGACGCCGGCCGCCCGGGCGGCGGCGATGACGAGGCCCGCATCGGCGCCGGGCTCGAACCTGGCGATGTTCTCGGCGATCGTGCCGGCGAACAACTCGGACTCCTGCGGCAGGAAGCCCAGATGGAGGCCGAGTTCGCAGCTTCCCCACTGATCGAGGGCTGCGCCGTCGAGGCGGACCTTGCCGCGCGCGGCCGGCCAGACCCCGACGAGCGCACGGGCGAGCGATGATTTGCCGGACGCGGACGGGCCGATCACCCCGAGACCCTGGCCGGCCTTCAGGGAGAACGAGACGTCCTGCGTGACGAGGCGGTGCGTGCCGGGCGGCGCGACGCTGACGCCTTCGGCAACGAGGCTCCGGGACGGGGTCGGCAGGGTGTGGCGCGTCTCGCCCGAGGGGATGCGTCCGAGCAGCTCCGCGAGCCGGGTCCAGGATTGCCGGGCCTGGACGAAGCCCTTCCAGTTGGCGATGGCGAGTTCGGCCGGCGCCAGCGCCCGCGAGACCAGGATCGACGAGGCGATGATGATGCCCGCCGTCGCCTGGCCGTTGATCACGAGCCACGCGCCGAGCGCCAGCACCCCCGATTGCAGCGCCATGCGAAAGACCTTCGAGATCGCGCCGAGGCCGCCCGCCACGTCCGACGCGCGCTGCTGCGCGCCCATGTAGTCGCGGTTGGACGCGGCCCAGCGCGCCTGGAGCCGGTCCTGCATGCCCAGTGCCGCCAGCACCTCGGCGTTGCGCCGTCCGGCCTCGGCCAGCCCGTTGCGGCGCAGGGCGTGCCCGGTCGCGGCCTGGGCGGGCCTGCGGGTGGCGCGGTCGGTGAAGAACGTCACCGTGGCGAGGAAGGCCGCGCCGGCGAGCGCCGCCGCGCCGATCAGCGGATGGAACAGGAAGCAGATCCCGACATAGATCGGCAGCCACGGCAGGTCGAAGAAGGCCGACGGTCCGGTGCCGGCGAGGAACGCGCGCAACTGGTCGAGGTCGCGCAGGGGCAGCAGCCCGTCGCCGGGCACCGCCCCCTTGAGCGGCGCGCGCACGACGACGTCGAACACCCGCGCGCTGAGCGCCTCGTCGAGGGCCGCCCCAACTCGAGCGAGGATGCGCGAGCGGATCACCTCCAACACCCCCTGGAAGGCGTAGAGCACCAGCGCCAGCGCTATCAGCCCGATCAGCGTCGGCACCGACCGGCTCGGGATCACCCGGTCGTAGACCTCCAGCATGAAGAACGAGCCGGTGAGATAGAGCACGTTCACGAGCCCGCTTATCAGCGCAACGCCCACGAACGCCGTCCGGCACGACGCGAGCGCGGCGATCAGCTCATCCGAGTCCCGCCTCCGCATGACACTCCACTCCCGCAGGAGGCGCCCGGCCGATACCGGCCGACGCCGGTCCCCAGTGGCACCTGCGCGCTTCCGTGGCGACCTTGCCAGTCCGAATGCGTCGACGGCAAGACCACGCTCGGGGCCACGTGCATCCTTGCCGCTTGTTTCGGTGCCTCCGCACAGGGTCGCGCCCGCGCGCCTCGGTCGAGCCGCCCCGGTCCATCGAGCTGTGTCAATTCAGGTCGCCGTCGCGTATTCCGCTTGACCGGATCGACCTTGCCACGACGGTCCGGGCCGAAGCGTCCGTCGACAGGTCCGAGCGCTGGGTCAGTCTTGACGTCGGCCAACGGGGAGAACATCCGCAGTCATGGCCCAGGTTCACTTCGTGGAGGACTACGAGCGTTACGTCGCGCGCCTGATGAAGCGGCAGCCGCTCGGTCGGTCGGTCGCGATCCTGCGCAAGCCCTGACCCGCGCTTTACGAGGAAGGGCCGCCGGACGGGTGTCCGGCGGCCCTTCCTCTTTCCGGGTGCAGGCCGGAGATCCGGCCCGGCGGGCGGCTCAGGGCAGGCGTGCCGGCGGTCCCGTGGGATCGTCGGTCGTCGGAGCGGCCGTGGGCTGTGCCGGTACGCCGGTCGGCATGTCGATGGAGGCGACCGGCCCGGCGAGCTCGGGGTAGGCCTCGACCACGTGGGCGCCGTTCAGCGGCTTGTTGGCGCCGTTGTGGCAGGTGGCGCAGTTGATCTTCGGCACGTCGCCGAGCGCGCCGAGGCGGTTTGGCGGCAGCGTCGAGGTCAGCGGCAGCATGTAGTCCTCGTTGAGGTCGCGGACCATCCGGATGCCGTGCCACGCGCCCACGCGGTTGGGCGTGCTCGTGCTCCAATCCGCCACCGAGCGGGTGTTGTGGCAGAAGGTGCAGTTGACGCCGAGCGACTGCGACATGCTGATCATGATCGCGAAGGTCTTCTCCGCGTCCTGGATCGGCTTGCCCTTGGTCTCGGGCAGCGCCGTGGTGGCGTTGACCCGAATTGCGTCCTCCGGGGTGTTCTTGTGGGCGTAGAAGGCGGCGTAGACGCCGTAGGGCAGGGAACTCAGGCCGATCTGGGCGCTCGGCATGTTCTGCCCGTTGTTGCGCGCGATGAAGCCCGACTTGGCGTTGGGGCCGGGATTCTCGAACCAGATGTTCTTCGGCACCGGCTGGCCGCGGTGGCAGGTGTAGCAGGTGACGCCGGCCTCGTGGACGTGCTTCTCCTTCCAGGTGCTGTTGATGTGCTGCACCATCTGGAACATCCGCCGGGCAACCCGCTTCTGGTACAGGGTGTCGTCGGCCATGTTCTCGGTGTTGTGGCAGTAGGTGCAGCCCTGCTCGGGCGCCACCCACTCGGTGATCGAGACCATCAGGCGGTTGAAGTTGTCGGCCGAGAGGTCGCCCAGGACCTTGACGTTCTCGTAGACCGCCGAGGCCTTCTCGCCGCCGGGCTCCACCGGGTCGGCGGGCTCGGGGGCGACGTTGGCCGCGGCGAGCGCGGCGTTGCCGGCCTTGGTGCGGATCAGGTTCATGGCGGTTCCGCGAAAACCCGTCTGCTCGGTCACCATCGGCGGGCGTGTCCACCCGGCGGTGGCGAACATGGCGATGGTCAGGAACAGCGCACCGACGGCGCCGGCTATGGCGAGAACGATTTTCATGGGTTCACCCCGGGCGCCACGCTGGAGGGATCGAGGATCGGGCCGTAGACCTGCGGGTAGGACGGCGCGACGCCGTGCTTGACCGCCCAGAGGTACCAGTTGTCGACGACGGTGCCGGTGAGCAGGATGCCGATGCCGCCGGTCAGCGTCGTCAGCACCGCGAACCACCACGCCCAGCGGTGTACCGATTCCATGGTCGCATTGAAGCCCATGGTCCAGCGCCAGAACAGCGCAGCGCGTTCCGTCGCCGTGCCGCGGTCGACGATCTGGTCGATCTCGCGCTCGGCGCCGTAGCGGCTACAGGCGAGGATCGTTCCGCCGTGCATGGCAAACAGCAGCGTCGACCCGTAGAGGAAGACGATCGAGAGCATGTGGAACGGGTTGTAGAACAGGTTGCCGTAGCGCAGCGAGAACGCCGCGGTCCAGTCGAGGTGCGGGAAGATGCCGAACGGCACCGCCTCGCTCCACGAGCCCATCATGATCGGGCGGATGAAGCCGAGCACGAGGTAGAGCCAGATCGCCGAGGCGAAGGCCCACGGCACGTGCTTGCCGAGCCCGAGCGCCGCGGCGCGCCGGTAGAGCCTCAGCCACCACAGCAGGATCGAGGCGGTGAGGAAGAAGCCGGCGATCAGCCACCAGCCGCCCTCGTTCAGCGGCGGCAGGATCCTGAGGCCGTATTTCGGCAGGGGCGGCTCCAGCGCCAGCCAGGGGAGCTGGCGCGCGAACTGGACCGGGTCCCAGTTCACCGAGGCCCACATGTTGAGGCCGATGATCTCGAAGGCGATCAGGCCGCAGGCGAAGGACAGCGCGCCGAGATAGCCGATGTAGATCGGGCCGACCTGGGCGTTGCCGATCAGCCCCATCAGGTAGCTGTGGAACGGCGTGCCCCAGCGGGCGTCGACCGCGACCGGCACCCCGTGCTCCGGTTCGATCGGCCGGACCTGCACCTGGGTTATGATGTTCTGGTAATACGCCATCTGCCCGAGCCCTTTCCAAGAGCGTTCTTCAAGCGACGTGGAATGTTTGCAAGGACGATCCGGCGCTCAGCGCCAGACCGGAAGGTTGAGCCACCACCCCCACCATTGCGGCCACCCTTGCGTCCAGAACGGGCCGCTGATGACGATGCAGACCGCGCTCCAGAAGCCGGCCGACAGCGCCAGGAACAGACCCAGACGATGGATGCCGAGCGTGCCGATCGAGTAGCCGATCGAGTCGCGGAAGAAGGTGTCCTCGTGCTCGGGCGTCTTCACCGGCTCGCCCTTGGCCGGATTGGTGGCCGAGAGGATCAGCGAGCCGTGCATGGCGAGCGCCAGCGTCGTCGTGAAGAAGAACGTCACGGCGAGCATGTGCGCGGGATTGTAGTGGAAGTGCAGGTACTGGTAGCCGGTGTTCGACACCCAATCGAGGT